>NZ_RIBZ01000256.1:0-15636 GCF_003721215.1 Streptomyces botrytidirepellens | reverse complement strand
GGTCCGGGCCCAGAGCGGGCCCGGGGCCCGGGCCCCGGGCCGTGGGCGGGCCGGGGCCACGGGCCGGGGGTTACGGCCTCAACATCGGATCGCGCTCCACCTCGCGGCGGTCCAGCTTGGTGTCGCGGGGGGCCAGGGGCTTGGACGAGGCGGGGACGCCTGCCCACTTCTGGACCGCGGCCGTCGCCTTCGCCTTTTCGGGCGCCGTCAGCTGGGCGATGTTGGAGCCGTGGTTGCCGCCGGGGGCCGTGTAGACGTACGAGTCGCGCGCGCCCTTGCCCAGGCGGAACGGCTCGGCGCCCCACGGGTCGTTCTCCCCGTAGACGAACAGCATCCGGTTCGCGTCATGGCGGACCCAGCGGTCCACGTCCCGCATCGCGCCCGGCTTGAAGCGCATCGGGATGTCGCGCGGGACGTAGTTGCGCGGGTTGTAGATGCCCGGGTAGCGCAGCAGACCGTCCAGGTGCGGGGTCTTGAAGGTGGGGGCGCCCAGTTCGGTGCCCGCCTGGTAGTAGTACGGGGTGTACGTCTCCAGGCCCTGGTCGGTGTAGGCGGAGAAGCCGGAGATGTCGTCGATGAACGTGTAGAGGTCATCCGTGGAGGCCGTGGCCGCCGGGACGTCCGCGCAGTCCTTCAGCAGGTGGTACTGCCAGAAGGCCCACACCAGGTCGAGGACGACGTTCTCGTACGCCTTGTCGGCGCTGCCGACGACCGTGAACGTCTGCTTCTCGTCGTCGGCCCACTTCTGGTACCGCGCCACGATCTCGTCGCGCCGCACGAGCGCTTCGCGCTGGACCGCGTTCAGCTTGGTGCGGCATTCGGCGGTGCCGACGCCCGCGAAGAAGCGGTCGTAGGCCGAATCCTCGGCGTTGACCACGTCGTTGGGCGCGACGTAGGCGATGGTGCCGGCCATGTCCTTCGGGTAGAAGCGGCGGTAGTACGTGGCGGTCATGCCGCCCTTGCTGCCGCCGGTGGCGAGCCACTTCTTGCCGTAGACGCGGTGCAGCGCCCGGTACAGCCGGTGCTGGTCGCTGGCGGCCTGCCAGATGTCGAGCTTCGACCAGTCGGCGGGCTGGGGCCGCGACGGTGTGAAGAACCGATACTCCATGGACACCTGGTTGCCGTCCACGATCTGCGTGGGCTCACTGCGGCGCGGCGTGGTGTTGACGTTGTAGCCGGAGGTGAAGAACACCGTCGGCCGGTCGGTGGCCTTGTGCAGCAGGGTGAACCGCTGCTCGAAGGTGCCCTTGGACGGATGCCGGTGGTCGACCGGCTGCTGGTAGGTGAAGACGAGGAAGCGGTAGCCGTCGTACGGCTGCTCCTCGACGAAGCTCATCCCGGGTATCGCCAGTACGCGTTCCTTGATGTCCGGCTCGCTCGCGGGGGTGGCCGCTGCCGCCGGTGCGCTGCCCGCACCGGCGCCGACCGCCCCCACGATTATCACGAGCGACAACAGCCATCTGAGCGCCTTGCCCATTCGCCCTCCCCTTGGGTGCACATCCCCTGGATGCACATCAATCGCACAGGTCGCCGAGAACCTATCGGGGCACAGACGGAGTGGCTAGAGGGTTCCGATCACGCCAACCAGCCGCCGAATACGGAGAGTTGTTGCCGTCACCCCCTTTCGTAGCGGGCTGTGATGGCGCATCCTGGCGACATGGACCGAGACGAACGGCACGACCGGAGCGAACGGGCCGAGCGGCTGACGCAGTATCTGACCGAATTGCAGGAACGAATCGATCCGCGCTCGCTGGAGCTGCTCATGCGGCTGCTGCGCGAGCTGAGCACCTCACCGGCCGTCCGCGGGGGGACGTACGAACTCGGCATGGGCCCCGAGGAGAAAGAGCTGTTCACCCCCGCACTCCAGGCCGAGCTGCTGGTGTTGTTCGGCCTGCTCACCTCCCAGGACGAGCGGGTGGTCGTCGACCTCGGCGACAGCCCGCACGCCAAGGGCATGAAGGTGCTGGTGCCCCAGGACCGGGCCCAGGACCCCGACTTCCTGCACCGCCACAAGCAGCGCGTGGCGGCCGAGGCGGAGCAGCGGGAGGCGGACCGGCGCGAGGTGGAGGGCATCGCGAGGGCGAGCGGCATGGAACCGTGACGTCACCGTGCGTGATGAGCGGTGAACGCCGAGAGTTACCGGCCGTATAGTCACGGCCGGGCGGCGCACTCATGAGGCGGCCGCACCCGCCCCGACGGCGGGGGTCGTTACGCCCCCACCGGGGCCGTCTCTCCCGTGAAGGTGCGCCACAGCTCGGCATACCGGCCGTCCGGCCGTGCCACCAGCTCCTCGTGCGTACCGTCCTCGACGACCCGCCCGTGGTCCAGGACCACCACCCGGTCCGCGCGGGCCGCGGTGGTCAGCCGGTGCGCGACGACCAGCGTGGTGCGTCGGCCCGCCAGCCGGTCCGTGGCCTGGTTGACCAGGCCCTCGGTGGCCAGGTCGAGTGCGGCCGTGGCCTCGTCGAGCAGCAGGATGTCCGGGTCGACCAGTTCGGCGCGCGCGAGCGCGATCAGCTGGCGCTGCCCGGCCGACAGATTGCGCCCGCGCTCGGAGACCGCGTGCAGATAGCCGCCGTCGAGCGAGGCCACCATGGCGTGGGCGCCGACCGCCCGCGCGGCCGCCTCCACCTCGGCGTCGCTCGCGTCGGGCCGCCCGTAGGCGATGGCGTCGCGCACGGTCCCGGGGAAGAGATACGGCTCCTGCGGGACGACGCCCAGCCGGTTGCGGTACGCGGTGAGGTCCAGCTCGCGCAGGTCCGTGCCGTCGATCCGTACGGCGCCGCCGGTGGGGTCGTAGAAGCGGGCGACCAGCTTGACGAGCGTGGACTTGCCCGCGCCCGTCTCCCCCACGAACGCCACCGTCTGACCGGCCGGGATCGTGAGGTCGATGCCCGACAGGGCCTCCTCGGCATCCTCACCCCCGTAGCGGAAGCGCACGTCCTCGAAGGCCACCTCGCCGCGCACCGTCCGCACCGCGCGCGGGTTCTCCGGCGCCGGGGTGGTGGTCGGCTCCCGCAGCAGCTCCTGGATGCGGCCCAGTGACACCGTGGCCTGCTGATAGCCGTCGAACACCTGCGACAGCTGCTGGACGGGCGCGAAGAACAGGTCGATGTAGAGCAGATAGGCGACCAGCGCCCCCGCCGTCAGCGTCCCGTCGCTCACCCGCCCGGAGCCGACGATCAGCACCAGCGCGGCGGCCGTGGACGACAGCAGCTGGACGAACGGGAAGTACACCGAGATCAGCCACTGACCGCGCACCCGCGCCTGCCGGTACGCGTCGCTGCGCCCGGCGAACCGCTCCCGGCCGACGCCCTCGCGCCTGAACGCCTGCACGATGCGCAGCCCCGCCACGCTCTCCTGGAGATCGGCATTGACGATGCCCACGCGCTCACGGGCGAGTTCGTACGCCTTGACGCTCTTGCGGCGGAAGACGAACGTGCCGACGATCAGCGGCGGCAGGGTGGCGAACACCACCAGCGCCAGCTGGACGTCGATCACCAGCAGCGCGACCAGGATGCCGAAGAAGGTCAGCAGGCTGACGACGGCGGTGACCAGACCGGTCTGGAGGAACGTCGACAGCGCGTCCACATCGGTGGTCATCCGCGTCATGATCTTGCCGGTCAGCTCGCGCTCGTAGTAGTCGAGTCCGAGCCGCTGCAACTGCGCGAAGATCTTGACCCGCAGGGCGTACAGCATGCGCTCGCCCGTGCGCCCGGTCAGCCGCGTCTCCCCGAACTGCGCGGCCCACTGCGCGAGGACGACGACCAGCGCCAGCCCGGACGCCGCCCACACCGCGCCCAGCGCGAGGCGCTGGACGCCCTGGTCGATGCCGTGCCGGATGAGAACGGGCAGCAGCAGCCCGGACACCGCGTCGACCGCGACCAGCAGCAGGCAGAACAGCAGCGGCGTGCCGAATCCGCGCAGCAACTGCCGTAGGCCGTAAGCCTCTTCCGGCCGCGCGGCCCGCTCCTCGTCCACCTCGGGCGTGTCGGTGGCGGGCGGCAGGGCCTCGACCTTGGCCAGCAGCTCGGGCGTGGCGGGCATCCCGGCCAGCGCCCCGGCCATCCCGGGGGCGGGTGGTGCGGTGGCGGTTCGGGCCTCGGGGGCCGTCGTGTCGCCGTCCCCGTCGCGCCGCGCCCAGAGCTCCGGGGTCACCCCGCCCGCGGTGCGGGGCGTGGCATGCGCGGGGTCGTCGCCGCCGCGCACCTGCGCCGTCGCCGTCCCCTTGCCGTTCGCGGACGGTTCCCCGTCGAGACACGGCTCGGCCAGCCCCGTTGCGGCCGCCTCGCCGCCGAACGCCCCGGCGAAACCGGAAGCGTTGGCGTGCTCGGGGTCGTCGCCGCCGCGCGGCCGTACGGCGAGGCGCCCGGCCGGGTCGCGGGTGATGCCGCTCAGCTCGTCCGGGTCGGTCAGCAGACGGCGGTACAGCTCGCAGCGCCCCCGCAGTTCCTCGTCCGTGCCCAGGTCCACCAGGCGGCCGCCGTCCAGGACGGCGATGCGGTCGGCGAGGGCGAGGGTGGAGAGGCGGTGGGCGATGAGGAGGGTCGTACGGCCCGCCATGACGCCCCGCAGCGCCCCGTGGATCTCGTGCTCGACGCGCGCGTCCACCGCCGAGGTGGCGTCGTCGAGGACGAGCAGCCGCGGGTCGGTGAGGATCGCGCGGGCCAGGGCCATGCGCTGGCGCTGGCCGCCGGAGAGGGTGAGGCCCTGCTCGCCGACCTCGGTGTCGTAGCCGTCCGGGAGGGCGGAGATGAAGCCGTCGGCCTGGGCGGCGCGGGCGGCGGCCCGGATCTGCTCGTCGTCGGCGTCCGGCAGCCCGTAGGCGAGGTTGGCGCGCACGGTGTCGGAGAAGAGGAAGCTGTCCTCGGGGACGAGCCCGATGGCGGCGCGCAGCGACTCGTACGTCAGCTCGCGCACGTCGTGGCCGCCGATCCGCACCGCGCCGTCCGTCACGTCGTAGAAGCGGGGCAGCAGCATGGACAGGGTGGACTTGCCGCTGCCGGAGGCGCCGACCACGGCGACCGTCTCGCCCGGTTCGATGCGCAGTGACACATCGGAGAGCACCGGCCGGTCGGGGTCGTAGCCGAAGGTGACGTGATCGAATTCGACCGTCGCGGGCGCGTCCGCGGGCAGTTCGCGCGCGTCCGGGCGCTCCTGGATGACCGGTTCGGTGTCGATGAGTTCGTAGACCCGCTCGACACCGGCCCGGGCCTGCTGGCCCACGGTCAGCATCATGGTGAGCATCCGCACCGGGCCGACGAGCTGCGCGAGGTAGGTCGAGAAGGCGACGAACGTGCCGAGGGTGATCTGCCCGCGGGTGGCCATCCAGCCGCCGAGGGCCAGCATCGCGACCTGGCCGAGGGCCGGGACGGCCTGGAGGGCGGGGGTGTAGCGGGCGTTGAGGCGGACCGTGCGCAGCCGGGCGGCGAAGAGACCGCGGCCGACCTCGCGGAGCTTGCCCGTCTCCTGCCCCTCCTGGCCGAAGCCCTTGACGACGCGGACGCCGGTGACGGCACCGTCCACGACCCCGGCGACGGCTGCGGCCTGGCCCTGGGCGTACCAGGTAGCGGGGAAGAGCCGGATGCGGCTGCGCGAGGCGAGGACCCACAGGGCGGGCGCGACGGCGAGGGCGACGACGGTGAGCAGCGGGGAGAGCACCGCCATCACGACGAGGGAGACCAGGAAGAGCAGCACGTTGCCGATCATCATCGGCACCATGAAGAGCAGGCCCTGGATCAGCTGGAGGTCGCTGGTGGCGCGGCCGACGATCTGTCCGGTGGACAGCTCGTCCTGGCGCCTGCCGTCGAGGCGGACCAGGGACGCGTACATCGCGGTCCGCAGATCGTGCTGGACGTCGAGCGCGAGGCGTCCGCCGTAGAAGCGGCGGACGTAGGTGAGGGCGTAGACGACGAGGGCCGCGACGATCAGCAGGACGGCCCAGGGCGCGAGCGCCCGGTCGTGCCGGACGATCACCTCGTCGATGATCAGCTTGGTGACGAGCGGGACCAGCGCCATGACGCCCATCCCGGCGAGCGAGGCCCCGAGCGCGAGCAGCACATTGCGGCGGTACCGCATGCAGTGGCGGATCAGTCTCCGTGCCCAGCTCTGCCGTACGTCCGCATTGTCGCTGTTGTCGGCGTTGCCACCCTTATCGGTGGTGTCGCCTTTGCCGCCCGCCACTCATGACCTCCCGGTGTCCACTGCTGCCGGAAGACCCAACACACACGTGTGCGGATTTCATCCTTCCGCAACAACCGGGCGGCGGGCAGGGCTGTCACGCCGCCTCGTCGCGCGGCACCTCCTCCGGGACGGTGACCGCGGCGCAGCGCGCGGCGATGTCGTCCAGTCGCAGGCCCAGGGTGGTGGCGAGGGCGGCGATGGTGAAGAAGGCGGGAGTGGGAGCCCGGCCGGTCTCGATCTTGCGGAGGGTCTCCGCCGAGATCCCGGCCCCGGCGGCGACGTCCGCCATGCTGCGTTCGCCCCGGGCCTGCCGCAGCAGGACACCGAGGAAGCGGCCGCGTTCGCGTTCCGACGGAGTGAGAGGAGTGCGCACCATGACCGTGATACTAATACCGGTATAAGAATTGGGTCACGCTCGGGAGGGCAGCACTGTGGTGGAAATCAAGACGGACGCGTCGCTGGACGCCATGCGGGAGGCGGGCCGGGTCGCCGGGGGCATCCTCACGGCGGCGCGCGAGGCCGCCGCCGTCGGCGTGAGCCTGCGCGAACTGGACGAGGTGGCCCGGGAGGTGTTGCGCCGGGCCGGGGCGACGTCCCCGTTCCTCGGCTACCGGCCGGGCTTCGCCCCGACCCCCTTCCCCGCAGCCATCTGCGCCTCGGTCAACGACGCGATCGTGCACGGCATCCCGAACGGGTACCGGCTGCGCGACGGCGATGTGGTGTCCATCGACTGCGGCGCGGTCCTCGACGGCTGGGCCAGCGACTGCGCGACCAGCTTCATCGTCGGCACCGCCCGCCCCGAGGACGCACGGCTGGTCGAGACCGGCCGGAAGGCCCTGGAAGCGGGCATCGCGGCGGCCGTCGTCGGCGGCCGGATCGGCGACATCGCGCACGCCATCGGAACGGTGGGCCGGGCGGCCGGGTACGGCATCCCCGAGGACTTCGGCGGCCATGGCGTGGGACGGCGGATGCACGAGGACCCGCCGGTGCCCAACGAGGGGCGGCCGGGGCGCGGCTACCCGCTGCGGCACGGGCTGGTGCTGGCCATCGAGCCGATGTTCATGGCGGGCGGCAGGGACGCGTATCTGACGGACGACGACGGCTGGACGCTCCGTACGGTGGACGGCAGCCGGGCGACGCACAACGAGCACACCGTGGCGATCACGAACGACGGACCGCGGGTGCTCACCGCGCCCTGAGGCCGGGTTGCTCAACCGGACCGTTCATCAAACACTTATGGGCACCGATTAGGGTCACACCAGGCGATCACCGCACAACAACCGCACATCAGAAGGGTGATGATCGAGATGGTGGTCCAGATCGACGACATCCCGCCCTCGGAACGGTTCGCGGCCTGGCGTGCCCTGTGCGACCGGACGACGATCCCCATGGAGCTGCGCAGCACCCATGAGGGCGACTTCCGGGCGACGATGTGGGGCATCCACCTGGGGCAGGTCATGGTGTCCGGCACGTCCGTCCCCTCCCTGTGGAACCACCGGACACCGGTCCACATCCGCCGGTCGGATCCGGAGCTGTACCACCTCCAGCTGCATCTGAGCGGGGAGACGGACGTCCGGCACGCGGGCGCGACCACGACGCTCGGCGCCCGGCAGTTCATGCTCTCCTGCACGTCCCGGCCCTACGAGGCCGTCATCGGGCGCGGCAGAACGGACACGATGACGGTCGCCGTCCCGCCGTCCCTGCTGCCGTTCCCGGCGGCCGACCTCGACCGGCTGCTCGGGCGGCGGCTGTCGGGGCGGACGGGCATCGGCGCCCTCCTCGCCGACGTCCTCATCCGGATGAGCGCCGAGCACACCGCGTACCGCCCGGCCGACGCCCCGCGCCTGGGTAGCGTGGTGGTCGATCTGCTCACCGCGCTGCTCGCGCACGAGCTGGACGGCGACGCGGAGGCCGGGGCCGGGGCTACCCATACGGCGCCCGAGAGCCACCGGCGCGCCCTCGTCCTGCGGATCCAGGACTTCGCGCAACGGAACCTGCACACCCCCGGCCTGACCCCGGCCTCGATCGCCGCGGCCCACCACATCTCGGTGCGCTACCTCCACCGGCTCTTCGAACGGCAGGGGCACACCGTCGCCGCCTGGATCCGCGCCCAGCGCCTGGAGCGCTGCTGCCGCGACCTGGCCGACCCCGCACAGAGCGGCCTGCCCATCCACGCCATCGCCGCGCGCTGGGGCTTCAGCCACGCGGCCGACTTCAGCCGGGCGTTCCGCGGCGCCTATGGGATACCGCCCCGGGACTTCCGCCGGACGGCCCTGTCGCAGCAGGTGCGGCAATCGCAGCTGGCGGAGGCGTCGCAGCTGTCGGACCGCACGGGTGAAGGCGAGCAGGACTCCCCCCGTCGAAGCCCTGCTCACCTTCGCTGATCAGCATGGACCGACAGCCGCCGGATGTCATTGGCGTGCGGTGCACGGTTCTTGATGCTCCGTGCACCGCACGCCCTGTACCGGTGTCACCGGGTCACTTGGTCACCTTCAGCTCCTCGATGCCCGCGCGCTTCTTGTCGTCCGCCGAGCGCAGCGTGACGCGGACGTAGCGGGCCGGGCCCGTGGTCCCGTCGCGCCAGTGCCGCCCGTCGAGCGAGACCTGAGTGTGGTGCGAGGCGGGGCGGGTGCTGGTCCACTGCGGGGTGACCTCGCCGATCCGTACGGTCCGGCCGAGGTCGGCGGTGAGGGTACCCCGGGCCGCGTTCGGGACCCAGGCGGTGGCCGCGTTGCCGTCGAGGGCGGCGCCCGGCTCCATGCCCGGCTCCTGCGAACTCGCCGTCGCCTCCTGGCAGCGGGCGAGGTTGGTGGTCGGGGTGAGGTCCGGGCGGCGGGTCTTGAGGACGGCGGGGGCGCCCTCGCTCACGACCTGCTTCCCGCCCTGCGGGGTCTCGATGTCGAACGGCGCCCCGGAGGTCAGCCGCACCGTCGTCTCGTGCGGGCCGACCGCCACGTCGTACGTACGGCCCTGCCAGCGCAGCCCCCGCAGGGTGACGCCGTCACGGAGCTGCGGCGGCAGCATGGGGTCGAACCGCACGGCGTCCTCCTGCATCCGCATCCCGGTCAGGCCGTGGGTGAAGACCTGGAGGAAGCCGCCCTTGCCGGTGAGGAAGTCCTGTGCGGGGGACCCGGCCAGCGGGTCGTTGGCGCCCGCCTTCTCGCCGCGCGCCTCCGAGAACTGGTCGAACGGGCCGCGCACGAACGGCTTGATGGAACGCATCAGGTACGTGTACGAGGAGCAGCCGGGCTCCCCGATGGACGCGGCGTCGATCGCGTGCACCGAGTCGGTCATGGCCGGGCCGTCGGGGTCGGTGCGCGCCGCGTAGTAGTCGAGCGTCTCCGCGGCGGACTGCCCGGACATCGGCCACTCCAGCGGATACATGAGCAGCACGGTGTCCGCCTGCTTGATCAGCGAGCCCTTGTAGCCGTCGTACTGCTGGAAGACCTGCTTCTTCTTGTCGTACGGGATGCGCAGCTTGTCCGCGATCCGGGTCCAGGCGGCGGGGGGCTTCTCGCCGAGGACGCGGGCGGCGCGGGCGGCGTGGCGCAGGGCGGTGGCGGCTCCGGCGTTGGTGAACACCGCGTCGTCCACGCCGTTGCTGTACTCGTCGGGGCCCGCGACGTTCTTGATGGAGTAGCTGCCGTCGTCGTTGTGGGTCACGCGCCCGGCCCAGAACTCGGCGATGCCCTTGAGCACCGGCCAGCCGCGCTCGCGCAGCCAGGTGGCGTCCCCGGTGGCCTGGAAGTACTGCCAGGCCGCGAGGGCGATGTCGCTCTGGAGGTGGTTCTGGGTGCGGCAGTGCGGCGGGTCCCAGCTGTGGCACTCGGTCCACAGCCCGCCCTTGCTGGCGCTGGTCCAGGGGTAGAAGAGGCCGGGGTAGCCGAGCTTGCGCGCGTTCGTCCGGGCACCGGCGCGGGTCTTGTAGCGGTACTCGACCACGGACTTCGCCAGTTCGGGGTGGCTCGCCAGCAGCCCCGGGTACATCCAGGTCTCGGCGTCCCAGAAAATCAGGCCACCGTAGTTGTCGCTGGTCAGCCCGGTCGGGGAGATGCTGTTGCGGGAACCGGCGCGAGTGGCGGACAGCAGCCCGTACTGCGCCGAGCGCACCCAGCCCTGGAGGTCGCGCTGCCTGCGGCCGCCGATCTCGATGTCGGAGCGCCAGAGCTTGCGCCACGCGGCAGTGTGCTCGGTGAACAGCGCGGGCCAGCCGCGGTCGGCGGCCCGGCGGGAGGCGGCGACGGCGTCGGCGCGCGGGGCGTGGGAGGTCAGCGCGGTGTCGACGCCGACGTACTTGGTGAACTCATAGGCGCGGCCCTGCCGCACCGGGAAACGGACGCCCTGGCGGGCGCTCAACTCACCGCCCTGGTCGGCCCGTTCCGCCTTCGCGTTCTGTACGTTACGGCCGGGCCGCAGGGTGGACGCGACGGAGCCGTCGGTCTTGGTGCCGTCCGTACGGAACGCCACATCGACCGTACGGTCGCCATGGGCGCCGCCGCCGGTCTGCGTCATGCGCCGGGCGCCGCGCCCGTCGATGCGGTCGGTGACGGTGGCGTCGCCGCTCCAGTGCGGGGTCATGCGCAGCCGTACGGCGCCCACGTGCGCGTCGTTGCGGTCGGCGAGCACGTCATAGGTGAGGTCGGTGGCACGGCCGTCGGACGCCGTCCAGGTGAGGGACGTGCGGACGAAGCCGCAGCGCAGGAAGACGGTCTGCCGGTAGTGCGAGATGTGCCCGGCGGACGTACCCGAACCGAAGGTCTCCGCGCCCTTGCCCCCGGTGGCCACGTTCAGCGTGGACCAGTTGGGGATGGCGGCGGCTACCTGCCGGTTCTCGGTGGTCTCCTTGTTGTGCGCGTACAGGCCGGAGACGAACGCCCCGTCGTAGCGGGGCGTGAACAGCGGCCATCCGGTCTTGTCGCCGCCGCCCGAGTATCCGGTGCCGTTCGGCGGCACGCGCTGCCCGAGATAGCCGTTGCCCACGTACGCGTGGTAGCTGTCCTTGGGATCGATGCGGTCGGAGGTCTGCGCCCAGCCGTCTGACGGCCCACGCGCACAGCCCCCGGCGCCGGCACGGGCCGCCGCTGAGGAGTCGGATTCGGGAGCGGCGGACGCCGGGGGCACGGCGGCGATCAGCCCGCAGACGAGGAGCGGGGCGATCAGCCGGGCGGCGCGCGGCAGCCGGGAGGTGGAGTACGTCATTGTTCTCCGTCGTGGTTCGCCGGTGACGGTCGCAGTGACGATAAAGAGGTGAACACAGGAGGTCAATGGATAAGGCCATGTCTTCAATACCTGAACATCAATTCATATGCATGAACCGCATCCGAGGACCGCATCAGAGGGCGGTAGGGCGCACCAGACCCGACTCGAACGCGAAGACCGCGGCCTGAGTGCGGTCGCGCAGACCCAGCTTGAGCAGGATCCGGCCGACATGGGTCTTCACGGTCTGCTCCGCCACCACCAGCCGGGTGGCGATCTCCCCGTTCGACAGGCCCTGGGCGATCAGGGCCAGCACCTCGGTCTCGCGCTCCGTCAGATCGCCGACGCGGTCCTTGAGGGGAGCGCGCGGGGCGGCGGCGGTCACCCGCGAGAACTCCGCGATCAGACGCTTGGTGATGTTCGGCGCGAGCAACGCGTCCCCGGCCGCCACCACCCGTACCGCATGGGCCAGTTCCTCGGCCGACGCGTCCTTCAGCAGAAACCCGGACGCGCCCGCGCGCAGCGCCTCGTACACATACTCGTCGAGGTCGAAGGTGGTGAGGACGAGCACCTTGACGGTGGCGCCGTCGGGTTCGGTGAGCCGGCGGGTGGCCTCGATGCCGCCGAGGCCGGGCATGCGGATGTCCATCAGGACGACATCGGGGGCGAGTTCGGCGATCTGGGCGATGGCGTCCTCACCGTCCACGGCCTGGCCGACGACCTCGATGCCGGGTTCGGCGTTCAGCAGCACCGTGAAGCCCTGGCGGACCATGCTCTGATCGTCGGCGATCAGGACGCGGATGCTCGTCGTCATGCGGTGTCCTNGATCGTCGGCGATCAGGACGCGGATGCTCGTCGTCATGCGGTGTCCTCGGCGGTCTCGGTCGGCCTCGTGGCGGGGGAACTCATAGCGGGGCTCGTGGCGGGGCTCGTGGCGGGGGAGAGGTCGGGCTCGCGCTGGGGCAGTACGGCGGCCACCTCGTAACCGCCGTCCGGCGTCGGGCCGGTGGCCAGCTCGCCCCCGAGCATCGCGGTGCGCTCGCGCATTCCGAGCAGCCCGTGCCCGGCGCCCGGCGAGGGCAGGGCGGGGCGGTCCGGGGCGGTGTTGACGACCCAGACGGTGAGCCCGTCCGGGTGGTAGCCGATCTCCACCCGCACCTCGGCCCCCGGCGCGTGCCGCATCACATTGCTCAACGCCTCCTGCACGATGCGGAACGCCGACAGCTCGAGGCCCGGCGGCAGCGGCCGACGGTCACCCGCTATCTGGACGGCCACCGGGATCCCGGTGCTGCGCACCGTGCCCACCAGTTCGTCCAGCCGGTCCAGGGTGGGCTGCGGGGCATGGCGTACGCCATCGGCGAGAGCGTCCTCGGAGCGCAGCACGCCCAGCACCCGGCGCAGCTCGGTCAGCGCCTCGACCGCGCTGCGGCGGATGCCCGCCAGGTTCTCCTTCAGCTCGTCGGACGGGTTTTCGGCCAGATGCGGGGCGACCTGTGCCTGGATGGAGATCACCGACATGTGGTGCGCGACCACGTCGTGCAGCTCCCGGGCTATGCGGTTGCGCTCCTCCAGCAGGGTGCGCCGGGCCCGCTCCTCGGCGGTCAGCTCCTGCTGCTCGACCAGCCGCGCCCGGGCCACCCGTCGTCCGCGCAGTGCGGTGCCGACCACCACGGCCGTCACCAGGACCGAGACGAAGAACCCGGCGTCGCTCTCGGGGGGCGGCACCGGCTCGATGGAGACACGGGAGACCAGGCCCACCAGCACGCTGATTGCCAGCACCTCGACCGCTATCCGGGGGCGGGTGCGCAGCGCCAGCAGGAACAGCACCAGCGCCTGCACCGTCAACCCCTCGCCGGACCAGGGGAATGTCGTCTCGGAGATGGACCCGGGCCGCGCGGTCAGCACGATCACCATCGTCACGGCCGTTATCGCCCACCACGCCGGGACCGGCCGGAACAGCGCCGCTGCGAGCGCCACGGACTGAACCGCGGCGAGCAGGACGCCGGCCCCCTGGCCGAACCCGTAGAACTCCCCGTACTTGTCGACGCACGCGATGAACAGCACCACCGCGCCCAGCACCACCGGCAGCGCCAGCGCGGGCAGCCAGTCCAGCCAGCTCGGCCCGCTCCGGCGCGGCAGCGGATCGGCCGCCGTCGTCCACAGGTCCTCGCGCAGGACGCCCGGAACCGCCCGCAGCCCCCGCGTCACCTTCACCACCCACCCCCGCCCCCTCATGGACGTGACCCTATCCACGCCGCATCGCTCCCGCTCCCTTCCGCGCCTCCCCCGTCACCCCGCCCGGCCGGCCCTCGCGCACCACCCGGCCGTCCGTGCGCGGCTCGCCGTGCTCGTACGCCCCGAACGCCGCCCGGCACACCAGCAGCGCCACCGCGAACACCGGCAGCCAGGCCAGCCGGGCGGCCAGCCAGCCCGGCCCGTCGGGCACGGTGTGCAGACCGGGCAGCGGGCCGCTCAGCCGCAGCACCGTCGAGGTGACGGCCATCATCGCGGTCTGGTGCCATAGGAAGACCGTCATCGCGGAGAGGTTCAGCAGCGCCACCACCGCCCAGACCGCGGGCCGCGCCAGCACCCGCCGCAGCGGACCGAGCAGCAGCAGCGCCGCCCCGCACTGGGCCAGCCCGAAGGTGACGGCGGCCAGGGTCGGCGGGTTGAGGTTGGATATCGCGGCGCCGGGCACCCCGACCATGGCCGCCGGATAGCCGCCGAACAGGACGAGACCGGCCGTGACCGCCCCTCCCCCGAGCAGCAGCACCCAGCCGATCGTGCGCCCCCGCAGCCCGCCGCGCGCCCACGCCGCGCCCAGGCAGTACGGGACCAGCCAGCCCGCCGCCAGGTTGATCCAGCCGACCCAGGCGGGCCCGCCGAAGCCGAACCGGAACAGGTCGACGTGGAGGACGACGGCGAGCGGCCACAGCGGATGCAACCGGGCCACCAGTGGGGTCGCCGCCGTGAGCGCCGCGAAGACCAGCAGGAACCACAGCGGCGACAGCACCAGTTTGAGCAGGGTGTGCAGGGTCGTCAGACCCACCCCGGAGGCCAGCATCGCCCCCGCCGCCAGGGTCCACACCACCAGCACCGCGGCGACCGGCCGGAACAGCCGGGCCATCCGGGCGCCCAGCCACTGCCGGTACGGCACGCCCCGGGCACAGGCGGAGGCATGACTGCGCGCGCTCATCTGCCCTCCCACCAGGTAGAAGACCGCGAGGGTCTGCAACGCCCAGGTGAGCGGGGTGAGATGGGGCTGGTACAGCAGCGGACTGGCGGCCCGCACCGTACCGCTGTCGGCGACGAGGGCGGTCACCAGCCAGTGGCCGAGCACCACGCCGAGGATGGCGAACGCACGCAGCGCGTCCACGGCGCGGTCGCGCTCGGGCGGCGTGGCGGCGTCGATGCGCCGGATCAGCTCATGCATGCCCGTCCCCCACGATCCGGGCCAGGCTCCGCAGGCTTACGGAACCGGGCTTGAGGTAGTCGCTGTGGCCGCCGTCGCCCGCGTCGAAGCTCCGGGCGCCGAACCCCTTCGACACGGGATCGGCCCCCAGCCCGACGGTCGTGACCAGCAGCGGAATCCGCACATGCGGAACGTCGGCTATCCAGTCGTGCGCACCCCGGCCCGCCCAGACGGCGGCCCGGGTGTGCAACTGGCCGACGCTGTCGGCACCGGCGCCGGGGCTGCCGAACAGGACGATGTCCGCGACCGCCAGCCCGGACGCGGCCCGGGCGCAGACCAGCGAGCCGTAGGAATGGCAGAGCAGCGATATCCGGGCGCGGGGCGCGGCGGTGCTCAACTCCCGGGCGAAAGAAGCGAGTCGGGGTGCCGCTCGGTCGGCCCGCCCCGCCGTGAGCACCTCGGGGCTCACGGTGCCCGGCGTCTCGTACCCGAGCCAGGCGACGACGGCGCCCTGCCGCCCGAGTTGGTGCTTCAGGGCGACGGCCCCGGCGCGCAGGCGCCCGTACCGCTCCAGGCTGGTGTCCGATCCCGGCACCAGGACGGCGACCCGCGCGGCGCGCGACAGGTCCCCGAAGACCTCGACGGAACGGCCCCCGTCCCGCCCGTCGAAGGAGAGGAACTGCCGGGACGGTGCCGCCATGTCCCGCAGCGCGGCGGCCCGCTGCCGGTCCCCGTGCCCGGCGGCCATCCGCTCGGCGGCCCGTATGTCCGCGCGGCGGGCCGCGTACCGCGCGTCAAGGTCGGCGGGCGTCGCGGCGGTCAGCGGAGGGAGCGCCGACGGCGCG
>NZ_RIBZ01000250.1:0-8432 GCF_003721215.1 Streptomyces botrytidirepellens | reverse complement strand
TCCCTCCGGCCTTTCAGCCTTTCGGCTTTCCGGCCTTTCGTGTTTCCAACCTTACCAGATCCGTTTTCCGTTCCGTTTCCGGTTCGAATTCCGTTTCCGGTGGCCTGTTGGGGGCCTTTGCCTTTCGGCTGTCTTGACTTTAGCAGAGTCGCATCGGCCGACCTAATCGGCTTCGCGATTGCCTGCGGGGGTCAAAGTGCTCCGCTGGAATTCCCTTCCAGAGCGAAGCGGTTCAGATGCCAACGGCTGCTGAGCAACGTACCACGCCGCTCATCGCAACCGTTAAAATCTACCTCCCCACATGGCCCGTGTCAACGGGTTTCGGGGAGATGAACACCGTACCAGGTCAGCGGGGCGCTCCGCACATCACCCGAAGGACGACGGCGGGGTCTCCAGCTCTTCCAACTCGACGCCCGGGGCCGCGAGTACCACGTCGCCGGCGATGTGAACCGTGTGCTGCTCACCCGTGTCCAACTCGCTGACCTGGTACTCGTCCACGGTGAGCGGGCCGCTGTCGGTCTCGTGCACCGTACTGCCGAGCAGGGCCCAGGACTGGTCGAGGGTGCGGGGGGCGAGGACCGGGTCGGTGAAGGCGACGAGGCGGACGCGTACCGGACCCGTGCCGGGCTCGAGCCGGAGCATGCGGGAGAGGGCGACGAGGAACGCCGGGGAGGTGCCGGTGAACGCGTGGGCCTGGGTGTTGCCCTCCGTCGCGTGCTCTCCGGACGGGTCCGTTCGGACCCAGGTCACGCCCTCCATCGCGCCACCGCGGATCCGCCAGCTCGCGGCGTGCAGCTCCAGGCGGAGGGGCCGGCCGAGTTCGTCGAGCGTGAGGTCCACGGAACCGGCGTGCTCGCCGGAGGGCGAGGTGCGCTGGGCGACGTAACGCCATCCGCTGGGGCCCGGCGCGCAGTGGAAGTGCTCTTCGCCGAGGGGCGCGTGGTCGTGGGTGTCGTGGAGGGAGTAGCGGCCGCGGGGCATGGTGAGGTCCTTGAGAATGGCTGGGGCCCGCCCGGCCGGAACGGCGCGGACGGGCCCTGGGGCCCCGCCGGTGCGGCGGGGCCGGTGACCGACGCTCGGCGCGTCGGCCGGGGCGATCAGTAGCGGTAGTGGTCGGGCTTGTACGGACCCTCGACCGGGACGCCGATGTAGTCGGCCTGCTCCTGGCGGAGCGTGGTCAGCTTGGCGCCGAGCGCTTCCAGGTGGAGCCGGGCGACCTTCTCGTCCAGGTGCTTGGGCAGCACGTACACGTCGGTCGGGTAGGACTCGGGCTTGGTGAACAGCTCGATCTGGGCGATGGTCTGGTCCGCGAAGGAGTTGGACATCACGAACGACGGGTGACCGGTCGCGTTGCCCAGGTTCAGCAGACGGCCCTCGGAGAGCACGATGAGCTTCTTGCCCTCGGGGAACGTCCAGGTGTGGACCTGCGGCTTGACCTCGTCCTTGACGATCCCGGGGATCGCCGCGAGACCGGCCATGTCGATCTCGTTGTCGAAGTGGCCGATGTTCCCGACGATCGCCTGGTGCTTCATCTTGGCCATGTCGCCGGCCATGATGATGTCCTTGTTGCCCGTCGTGGTGATGAAGATGTCCGCGGTCTCCACCACGTCGTCCAGGGTGGCGACCTGATAACCGTCCATCGCCGCCTGGAGCGCGCAGATCGGGTCGATCTCGGTGATGATGACCCGGGCGCCCTGGCCGCGCAGCGACTCCGCGCAGCCCTTGCCGACATCGCCGTAGCCGCAGATGACCGCGACCTTGCCGCCGATCAGGACATCGGTGGCGCGGTTGATGCCGTCGACCAGGGAGTGGCGGCAGCCGTACTTGTTGTCGAACTTCGACTTCGTCACCGCGTCGTTGACGTTGATCGCCGGGAAGAGCAGGGTGCCCTCCCGGTGCATCTCGTACAGACGGTGGACACCGGTGGTGGTCTCCTCCGTGACACCCCGGATCTCGGAGGCGAGCTGCGTCCACTTCTGCGGGCTCTCCGCGAGGGTGCGGTTCAGCAGCTCGAGGATGACGCGGTGCTCGTCGTTCTCGGCGGTGGAGACGTCAGGCGCGGCGCCCGCCTTCTCGTACTCGACGCCCTTGTGGACGAGGAGGGTGGCGTCGCCACCGTCGTCCAGGATCATGTTGGGGCCGCCGGTGGCGGTACCCGGCCAGGTCAGCGCCTGCTCGGTGCACCACCAGTACTCCTCCAGGGTCTCGCCCTTCCAGGCGAAGACCGGGATGCCCTGCGGGTTCTCCGGGGTGCCGTTCGGGCCGACCGCGATCGCGGCGGCCGCGTGGTCCTGGGTGGAGAAGATGTTGCAGGACGCCCAGCGGACCTGCGCGCCGAGCGCGGCCAGGGTCTCGATCAGGACCGCGGTCTGCACCGTCATGTGCAGCGAGCCGGTGATCCGGGCACCGGCCAGCGGCTGGGATGCGGCGTACTCCTTGCGAAGCGCCATCAGGCCGGGCATCTCGTGCTCGGCGAGGGTGATCTCCTTACGACCGAAATCAGCCAGGGAGAGGTCGGCGACCTTGAAGTCCTGACCGGTGTCGGCTGTCGTCATGAGTGCTGCTCCTCATCGATCGGTTGGCGAGCGAGAGTGTTTCGGCTGGCCTGCGGGCAGCGGGCACGGTGTGTCCGGGAAGGTGTGTCGTATATCGGACACACGTGTCCCCTTTGCTCGCAGCGCGCAGTCCGTCGGAGGCCCTCTCTCCCTCGGCCGACCCGCGGAACGGGCCGCCCGACCGCCATCAGCAGCGACGTCTGGCTCGCCCACGAATCTACACGCTGGGCGGGGTGAGCCCCAGCCCGCGGGGGTGTTCTTCGGCCCACGCCGCGGGACGGCGCCCTGCGTCGTGCGGCGCACCGCTTTGATCCCGTCCGCGGGTATTGCAGGATGCCGCTGGCACGGGGACGCTTGCACATTCCCGCGCTGCTCGGCGCGTTGACGGCGTTGTCCACGCTGCCGAGGAAGCTGATCCTGACAAGGAGAACCACGTGACCAGTCCAGCCGATCCCCCCAACGGTGCGGGGGCCAGCAACAGTGCGGAGACCGGCGGGCCGGGGCTCAGACTGCTCGCCGTGACCGCCTGTCCGACGGGCATCGCCCACACCTATATGGCCGCCGAGAAGCTGGCGCAGGCCGCGGAAGCGCTCGGTCACCGTATGAAGGTGGAGACACAGGGCTCGATCGGGGCCGAGAACGTTCTGTCTGACAACGATGTCAGCAAGGCCGACGGGATCATCATCGCCGCCGACAAGGACGTCGACCGCAGCCGGTTCGTGGGGAAGAAGGTGCTCGTCGTCGGGGTGGCCGAGGGGATCCACCATCCGGAGCGGCTGATCGAGCAGGTGAGCGACGCGCCGGTGTATGAAGGGCGCGGGGGTGTTGCGGCCGCGTCGGGTGCGGGTGCCGGAGCTGGTGTGGGTGCCGGTTCCGGTTCCGGTGGTGTGGGTGGCAGTGGCGGGCGTAAGGGGCGCGGCGTCACCTATAAGGCGCTCATGAACGGCGTCTCGTACATGATCCCGTTCGTGGTGGTCGGCGGTCTGCTGATCGCCGTCTCGCTCGCGCTGGGCGGCGATACGACGTCCAAGGGGATCGTCATCCCCGACGACTCCTTCTGGAAGACCGTCAACGACATCGGCACCATCGGCTTCCAGCTGATGATCCCCGCCCTGTCCGGCTACATCGCGTACGCCATCGCCGACCGGCCCGGGCTGGTGCCCGGCATGGTCGGCGGCTGGATCGCGGCCCATGGCGAGCTGTACGACAGCGAGGCGGGCGCCGGGTTCATCGGGGCGATCGTCACCGGCTTCCTGGCCGGGTATCTGGTGCAGGGGATCAAGAAGGTCCGGGTACCGAAGTTCGTCCAGCCGATCATGCCGATCATCGTGATCCCGATCGTGGCGACCTCGGCGCTCGGCCTCTTCTTCATCTACGTCCTCGGCAGGCCCATCGCCTGGGTCTTCGAGAACCTGACCGACTGGCTCGGCGGGCTGACCGGTACGAGCGCGGCGCTGCTCGGCATCATCCTCGGGCTGATGATCGCGTTCGACATGGGTGGGCCGGTCAACAAGACGGCGTTCCTCTTCGGCGCCGGGCTGGTGTCCAAGAACCCCGAGGTCATGGGCGCGTGCGCCGCGGCCATTCCGGTGCCGCCGCTGGGGCAGGGGCTGGCCACGCTGATCCGTCGCCGGATGTTCGACGACCAGGAGCGCGAGACCGGGCTCGCCGCCCTCTTCATGGGCTTCTTCGGCATCACCGAGGGTGCGATTCCGTTCGCCGCGGCGCGGCCCGCGCTGGTGATCCCGGCGAACATGCTCGGCGGTGCGGTTGCCGGGGCCATAGCCGGGCTGGCGGCGGTCGAGGACAGCGTGCCGCACGGAGGGCCCATCGTGGCGGTGCTCGGTGCGGTGAGCGGCGTGCCGATGTTCTTCGTGGCGGTGGTCGTCGGTACGGCCGTCACGGCGGTGGCTACGGTCGGGCTGATGTCGATGGGGGCGTTGCGGGTGTCGGGGCGGGGTGGTGCGGCGGCCGTGTCGGCTGGGTCGGCGCCTGCCCCGGCCGGTGGTGTGGCTTCTGTTGTGGCCGAGCCGGTGTTGGTGGGGGGTGGTGCGGGCGGTGCCTCGGGGGGTTCGTCCGGGGCTGCCTCTGCGGTCGCCTCTGCCGCCGCTCCTGCCGCTGGGGCGGGGCCGGTTGAGGGTGAGGTGCTGTCCGGGTATCTGACCGAGCAGACCGTCAAGGGGCAGCTGACCGCCGACCGCAAGGACGACGCCATCCGCGAGATGGCCGACCTGCTGGCCGCGAGCGGCAAGGTCGCGGACGCCGCGGAGCTGGTACGGGTCGCGTTCGCCCGCGAGGACCAGGGCACCACCGGTCTCGGCGACGAGATCGCCATCCCACACGCCAAGACGGACGCGGTGACCGCCCCGGTCGTCGGCTTCGCCCGCTCCGCCGAAGGCATCGAATGGGGCGCGCCGGACGGTACGAAGGCTCGGCTGGTCTTCATGATCGCGGTGCCGGAGGCTGCGGCGGGTGATGAGCACCTGCGGATACTGGCGCTGCTGTCGCGGAAGTTGATGGTTGCGGAGTTCCGGGAGCGGTTGGCGGGGGCTGCGGATGTGGGGGCGATTCTGGGGGTGTTGGGGGAGATCGAGTAGGGGGCGGGCGGGGTGGGTTCTTCCCCACCCCCCCCCTTCCCGAACCGGGGCTCCGCCCCGACCCCGCCGGGGCTACGCCCCTGGACCCCAGGCCCTGGGCGGCTGCCCCGGGGCTCGGCGAGGGGCCAGCCGCACCGTGCGGGGCTCCGCCTGACCTCGCTGGGGCTACGCACCAAAGCCCCGGGGCTTGGGCGGCTGCCCCGGCGTTCGGCGAGGGGCCAGCCCCACCGACCGGGGCTCCGCCCTCGGGTCTTGGGCGGCTGCCCCAGCCGCGCGGCACGGAGGCTGCGCGGGTTCGGAGCCAAGGCCGCGCCCAGTGCAGGGCGCGGGTAGTTGCACCGAAGCCCGGTGCCGCGGCCCCAGGAGGGCAGCCCCACCGGCTCCACTCCCCTCGGCCCCCGCACCGGGCCGTGCCGCGCCCGGGCGGTGCGTCGGGGCTCCCTGCCGTGGGCCCCGGGCTGGGCTCCTGGGCCTTCCTCCGGTGCAGCGGAGCGGGAGCAGGGCGGCGTGCGTTCGCGAGGGGGCGTTCGGCACGGGCCCGTAGTGCGATCGCCCCGGCCGTTGGGCGCGGGGCGATCGGGGGTCAGGTTGTGGCCGGGCGGAGGATGTCCGGTTCCAGGTAGATCACTCGGGCGATCGGGACCGCCTCGCGGATGCGGGCTTCCGCTGCGTCGATCGCGCGGGCCACGTCGGCCGCGCTGTCGTCGTGCTGGACCGCGATCTTGGCGGCGACCAGGAGTTCCTCGGGGCCCAGGTGGAGGGTGCGCATGTGGATCAGGGCCGTGACGGTCCGGCCGTCGACGACCGCTTCGCGGATCTTGGCGACCTGGTCGATGTCGGCCGCTTCGCCCAGCAGGAGGGACTTCGTCTCGGCCGCGAGGACGAGGGCGATCAGGACCAGCAGGACGCCGATGCACATGGTGCCGATGCCGTCCCAGACGCCGTTGCCGGTCGCGAGGGCGAGGCAGACGCCGCCGAGGGCGAGGATGAGGCCGACCAGGGCGCCGAGGTCCTCCAGGAGGACGACCGGCAGCTCGGGGGCCTTGGCACGGCGGACGAACTGGGACCAGGTCAGCTTGCCGCGGACCTCGTTGGACTCCTTGATGGCCGTACGGAACGAGAAGCCCTCCGCGATGATCGCGAAGACGAGCACGCCGACCGGCCAGTACCAGTGCTCCAGCTCATGCGGGTGCTTGATCTTCTCGTAGCCCTCGTACAGCGCGAAGATGCCGCCGATGGTGAACAGCACGATGGAGACGAGGAAGCCGTAGATGTAGCGCTCGCGGCCGTAGCCGAAGGGGTGCTCGGGGGTCGCGGCGCGCTTGGCCTGTTTGCCGCCGAGGAGCAGCAGTCCCTGGTTGCCCGAGTCGGCCAGCGAGTGCACGCCTTCGGCGAGCATCGACGACGAGCCGCTGAAAGCGAACGCCACGAACTTGGCTGCGGCGATGGCCAGGTTGGCGCCCAGCGCGGCAACAATCGCCTTGGTTCCGCCTGATGCACTCATATGTGCCGAATGTCCCTTCCCGCTCATGGCAGTTTTGCTTGAGCTTTACTGCCGCTACGGCGGGCCATTGTTCCAGCCCGCCGCAGGAGCTTGAATTCAGGCGGTCAGTGTGGCCCGGAACACAGTGCCGGCGCCGGTCACGGTGACCTCCTCGCCCGCCCCGACGAAGGCGGATTCGCCGCGTGCCAGCCGTAGTTCATCGTCACCGCGGAGCGAAACCTCGCCCGCGACGCACAGCAGGATCTGCGGGCCGGAGGACGGTAGCCGACGGGGAGCGGCGCCCTCCGCCAGGACGTAGCGGGAGAGCCGGAACTCGTCGATCGGGGTGGTGTACAGCTCCTCGCCGGAGGGGTCCTCCTCGGGGCGCAGTACGGCCGGGGCGTCGCTCTCGAAGCGGACGATGCGGAGCAACTCGGGGACGTCGACGTGCTTGGGGGTGAGACCGCAGCGCAGCACGTTGTCGGAGTTGGCCATGATCTCGACGCCGAGTCCGTCGAGGTAGGCGTGCGGGACACCCGCGCCCAGGTACAGCGCCTCACCGGGCTGAAGCGTCACGAAGTTGAGCAGCATCGCGGCGATCACGCCGGGGTCGCCCGGGTAGTGCCGGGCGATGGTGGCGTACGCCGCGTACGCCGGGGCGTGCGGCCCGTCGAGTGCGCCAAGGCGTTCGGCGGCGGCCGCGGCCTGGTGCACGGTCTCGGCGATCGCCTCACGGTCGGCGGTCAGCACGGCCGTCAGCACCTCGCGCAGGGCGTGCGACTCGGGGTGGGCGTGCAGGATGTCGACGTACGGCTTGAGGGAGTCGACCTCAAGCCCGGCCAGCAGCGCGGCGGCCTCGTCGGGGTCGCGGAAGCCGCACAGCCCGTCGAACGGCGTGAGGGCGCAGATCAGCTCGGGCTTGTGGTTGGCGTCCTTGTAGTTGCGGTGCGGGGCGTCCACCGGAACGCCGCGGGCCTCCTCGTCCGCGAAGCCCTCCTTCGCCTGCGCGAGGTCCGGATGCACCTGGAGGGAGAGCGGCGAGGCCGCGGCGAGCACCTTGAGGAGGAACGGCAGTCGTGGCCCGAAGGCCCGTACGGCACCCGCGCCCAGCTCGCGCTCCGGATCGGCCGCGATCACGTCGGACAGCGCGACGGAACCCTCGCCGCGGTCGAGGCGGGACGGCGCCCCGGGGTGTGCGCCCATCCACATCTCGGCCTGCGGCTCGCCGGTCGGCGGGGTGCCCAGCAGCTCGGGGATGGCGGTGAGGGAGCCCCAGGCGTAGGGGCGCACGGTGTTGACGAGGCGGTCCATGCGGTGCGGTTCCTGACTGTCCGGGCGATGGGATGCCGATTTTCCGGGTTCCGGCGCGGGTTTCCGGGCGGCGGGGTTCCGGCGGGGTACGGCGCGGGCCGCTCAGGGGCTCGCGTACGGCCTCAAGTTCTATCCGCCGCAGCAAGCGCGAGGTAAACGGCGGCGAAATCCGTGATGGCGAGAAGTTCGGCCGCGCGCTCCAGCGGGCTTCCCTCGTCCGGTTCCAGCTCGCTGAACGCCGTCTCGTGCGCCAGCGCGAGTTCGCGGGCCGCCGGGACGGCCGAGACGGGACCCACCGGCTCGTCGTGCAGCAGCACGATCCGGGCGCGCAGCGCCTCCGGCTCGTCCACCCGGTCGCGGAAGAAATCGTCCGGGTCGGCCCCGCCCGCGAAGGCCCCCGCCAGCAGCGTGCCGTGCGCGGCCAGCGCGCCGGGCAGGTCGGCGGCGAGCGCGGGGCGCCCCGCGAGCGACGCGAGCAGCCCCGCG
>NZ_RIBZ01000260.1:0-18294 GCF_003721215.1 Streptomyces botrytidirepellens | reverse complement strand
CCGCGTCTACCGCCACCGGCCCCGGACCCGGGCCCGCGCGCGCCGCCGGGCCGCCCGGCACGACGCGCGCTGGGACGGGGTACGGCGGCGGCTCCAGGACTGGATCGGCGGCTTCTCCGAACCGACCTGAGGTCCCGTCAGGCGTCCTCTGGTTCCTCGGCCTGTGCCCGCTCGGGGAGTTCCCCCGCGAGCGCCGCGGCCGCCTGGACCAGCGGCAGCGCCAGCAGCGCCCCCGCGCCCTCGCCCACCGTGACGCCCTGGTCGAGCAGCGGGGTGAGCGCGATCCGGTCCAGCGCCTTCTCCTGCGCCGGTTCGCCGCTGGCCTGGCCCGCCAGCCACCAGTCCGGCGCCCGGAACGCCACCCGCTGCGCGACCAGGGCACACGCCGCCGAGACGACGCCGTCCAGAATCACGGGAGTGCGGCGCACCGCGCTCTGGAGCAGAAACCCGGTGATCGCGGTGAGGTCCGCGCCGCCGACCGTGGCCAGCAGCTGGAGCTGGTCCCCGAGGACCGGACGGGCCCGGCGCAGCCCGTCGCGGATCGCCGCGCACTTGCGCATCCACGCCAGGTCGTCGATCCCGGCCCCGCCGCGCCCGGTCACCACGGACGCGTCCGTGCCGCACAGCGCGGCGGTCAGCGTGGCCGCGGCGGTCGTACCGCCCACGCTGAGGTCACCGAGCACCACCAGGTCCGTACCCGCGTCGGCCTCCTCGTCCGCGATGGCCATGCCGGTACGGAACGCCTGCTCGGCCTCCTCGGCCGTCAACGCGTCCTCGATGTCGAGCCGCCCCGAACCGCGGCGCACCCGGTGCCGGGTGACCTCGCCGGGCAGCTCGCCGGGGTCGCAGTCCAGCGCCATGTCGACGACGCGGACGGGCACCCCGAAGCGGCGGGCGAGCACGGCGACGCTGCTCTCGCCGTCGATCACGGCGCGGACGAGGTGGTGGGCGCTGCCCGCGGGGCGGGCGGAGACGCCCAGTTCCGCGATGCCGTGGTCGCCCGCGAACAGCACCACCCGGGGCCGCTCGATCGGCTTCACCGGCACCTGCTGCTGGGCGGCAGCCAGCCACTCGCCCAGCTCGTCCAGCCGCCCGAGCGCGCCGGGCGGCGGCACCAGCCGCTCCCGCCGCTCCTCGGCGTCACGTCGTATGCCCCCGTCGGGGCGCTCGATCAGGTCGACGAAGTCATCGAGATTCAGGCCGCTGCTCACGGCCTGAACCCTACCGGCCGCCCGCCGCTGAAACCCGGCCCCCCAACGATCTCCCCGACGCCGAGGGAACCCCCCGCCCCCCGCGGCGGGTACGCCCCACCTCCAGCCGTTCCGGTGCTGGAGGCCCGCGGTCCGGGCAGAGTTGCCCCGCCGCGGGCCGTGCCGGTGCGTGGGGCTGGGCGTTCTCTTTCCCCCACCCCGCCCCTTCCCGAAACCGGGGGACACCCCCCGGGCCCCCGGCAGCGCCGCTGCACGCCCCCGACCAGACCGGGCCCACGTCGGCCCGGGCGCGTCTGCCCCAACCCCCGAGGCCCGTGGCCGGGGCGGAGTTGCCGCGCCCCGGGCCCCAGGGGGGGAGGGCACCGAAACCGGGGGGCACCCCCGGACCCCGGCCAGGCCGGACCCACGCTGGCCTCGGCGCGCCTGCCTCTACCCCCGAGACCCGTGGCCTGGGGCGGAGTTGCTCCGCCTCAGCCCAGGGAGGGGGCACCCCGGCCCCGGCAGCGATGCCACACGCTCCCGGCGAGGCCGGGCCCGCCTCGGCCCCCGGGCGCGCCATGCCCCAGCCCCCCGAGGGCCGTGGCCCGGGGCGGAGTTGTCCCGCACAGCCCCCTGGGGAGGGGGCGCATTTCAGCCTCTCCGGCGATTGAGGAGCGGGGGCCGGGGGCGGAGCCCCGGTGGGGGGCGGGGGTGTCCCCCGGTTCGGGAAGGGGCGGGGTGGGGGAAATCCCCCCGGGTCAGCCACGCAGTGGCAGGGCCTGGCCCGCCACCACCAGCAGGACCTGCTCGCACTCGTCCGCGAACCCCGCGTTCAGCCGCCCCAGTTCGTCGCGGAAGCGGCGCCCCGCGGCCGTCGCGGGGACCACCCCGGCGCCGACCTCGTTGCTGACGGCCACCACCGTCCGCTGCGTCACCCGCACGGCCGCGACGAGGGCGGCGACGCGTTCGTGGAGGGCGCGTTCGCCGCCGTGGGTCCACTTCTCGTCGTCCCAGGCGCCGACCGCGTCCATCGCGTCGGTGAGCCACAGCGCCAGACAGTCGATCAGCAGCGGGGCGCCGTCCTCCGCCAGCAGCGGCACGAGGTCGCAGGTCTCGGCGGTGCGCCACGAGCCGGGGCGGCGGTCGCGGTGGGCGGCGATGCGGGCGGCCCACTCGCGGTCGCCGTCCCGGGTGCCGCCGGTGGCCACGTACAGCACGTCGGGGAAGGCGGCCAGCCGCCGTTCCGCTTCGAGGGACTTGCCGGAGCGCGCCCCGCCCAGCACCAGGGTGCGCCGGGGCAGGTCCGGCACCTCGTGGTACTCGCCGACGATCAGCGTGCTGCCGTCCGGTACGGTCCGCGCGCCCGCCGCCGCGAGACGGCGGTGCAACTCGGCGCCGGGGGGCACGGTGTGGTCGAGGTGGACGGCCACGACGTCGGTGGTGGGCCCCACGCCGCCGGACGCCCGGAGCCGGGCGAGCGCGTCGGGGCGGCCGAGTACGTCGAGCACGACCATGTCGTACGGCTCGGCGACGGGGCCGGACAGCCCCGACGGGGCGCCGCCCGGCGGCAGGTACAGCAGGCGGGTGCCGTCGGGCCCGGCCACCTCGTACCCCGTACCGGGCGAGTCCAGCGCCACCGCTCGCACCCGGTGCCCGCTGATCAGGGACAGCTCGCGTCCGTCCGGGACCCGCCCCGGCGCCGGGAGCCCGGCCGGGAACTCGACGGCGGGGCCCGCGTGGGGGTGCGACAGCAGCACCTGCCGCACCCCGACCAGCGAGTACCCGGCCCGCGCCGCCGCGAAGGCGGCGCCCGGGGTGAGGTCGAGGAGCAGCGCGCCGTCGATCAGGAGTGCCGTCGCCGCCCGCGCCTCGTCGCCGACGGCGGTCGCGCAGGCCGCGCAGGGACAGCCGTGGCGCGGCAGTCCGTCGGGGGCCCCGGTGCCCAGAAGAGTGAGTTCCACGCCCCGATCGTCTCGCGTCCTCGCGGGCCGGGCGCGCCGGGTCACCCTCCGCGGAGACGTACCGATCCGTTCGGAGCCGTACGGAGTGATCAGTCGCCTAGGCTGCGGGCAGACATCACGTGTCGACCGGTGGGATCGAGGAGGCGGACATGGCCTGGACGTGGCGGTTCGAGAAGTCCGACGGGACGGAGACGGCGCCCGCGGTGCAGCCCGAGGAGTTCCCGACCCAGGGGGACGCGGAGTCGTGGATCGGCGAGGAGTGGAAGGCGCTCCTGGAGGGCGGGGCGGAACAGGTCACGCTCTTCGAGGACGGGGCGAAGATCTACGGCCCGATGAGCCTGCACGCGGAGTAGGCGGAGCCAGGGGGGCGGGGGCACCGCCCCCCTTCTCTTCAGCCCGCAAGCCCCTCAGCCCCGCACCCCGCACAGGTGCAGCAGCGCCGCCACAGCGCGATAGGGGTCGGTGCGCCCGGCCCGCTCCTCGGCGGCCAGCAGCCGGTCCCACTCGGGGGACGGCGGGGGCTCGGCGGTGTCGGGGGCCTGGTCGGTGAAGACCCGCACCCCGTACCAGGCGTGCAGGGGCGCCCCGATCGCGGTGAGCGTGGTGGTCAGCTCCTCGCGCCGGTCGGCGCGGACCTGGAGCCCGAGGCGGTTGGTGTACGTGGCGGAGTCGAAGGAGCCGAGCGCGGCATCCCAGTCCCCGGCGAGCCCCGGCCGCATCGCGAGCGCGTCGGCGTTGCGCACCAGGAGCGAGAGCAGTCCGCCGGGGGCGAGGACCCGGGCCAGACCGGCGAGCAGCGGATCCGGCTCGTCCGTGTACATGAGGACGCCGTGGCAGAGCACCACGTCGAAGGCGCCGGGCAGGAACGTGGCGCCGGTCTCCCGGCCGTCGCCCTCCAGCAGCTTCACCCGCTGCCGGATGCCCTCGGGCTCGTCGGCCAGGGCGGTACGGGCCGCCTCCAGCATCGCCGGATCGGATTCGAGGCCGGTCACCTGATGTCCCGCGCGGGCTAATCGCAGGGCCTGGGTGCCCTGGCCGAGGCCGACGTCGAGGACCCTCAGCCGCTGGTCGAACCGGAACCGCGAGGTGATCTGCTCATCGAGCTGATGGGCGACCAGGGCCTGCCGGACCGTGTTCCGTAAGCCTCCGAGGCCGCCGAGCCAGCCCGCCGCTCCTCCGGCGAAGCCGGATCTCCCGCTCAGGGCCGCTCTCCGCGCTTGACCTGCGGCTTGGGCAGGCGCAGCCGGCGCATCTGGAGGGTGCGCATGAGGGCGTACGCGACGGCGCCCCGCAGGTTCTCGTCGGGGAACTTCTGGCGCAGCTGACGCTTGAGCTGGAAGGAGATCACGAACGAGTTCAGGACGATCAGCACGATGACGACCATCCACAGCAGCAGCACGTAGCTCTGCATGGCGCCCGCCTGGATCATGCTGAGCACCATGATCAGCACGGCGAGCGGCAGGAAGAACTCGGCGATGACGAACCGCGAGTCCACGAAGTCACGGGCGAACCGGCGCACCGGGCCCTTGTCGCGGGCCGGGAGGTAACGCTCGTCGCCACCGGCCAGCGCCTCGCGCTGGCGCGCCAGGTCGGAGCGGCGGGCCTCCTTCTGCCGCTTGGCGGCTTCCTTGCGCGTGGTCGGCGTATGCGCCAGGCTGCGGCGCTGCGACTGGGCCACGCTGCGCTTGGGCGTGGGGCGGCCCTTGGGCGCCTGCGGGTCTCGGGGCTGCTGTGGCTGGTCCGCGGTCACCTTGGCGGTGGCGGCCTGCTCATCCTTGGAACGGCTTCGGAACACAAAGCCCAAGAGTACGGGTTCACCGGTGTGGGCCCCAGCGTCAGGGGCAAAGAACCGGAAACCGCAGTGGCGGCGCTCATCCCTGCGCCGGAGGCTCCCGGACCGCGATCGTCCTGGAGGAGGAGCGCGGGACGGGCGGAACAGTGCGGTAATGGAAGAAGGGCCCGTAGGCTGGGTCTGTTGGGTGTGCCGGTGTCACAAGTCCGTCAGAAGGGGGCGCGCGAGGCCCATGAGCGGTGTCATGAAGCGTATGGGGATGCTCTTCCGCGCGAAGGCCAACAAGGCCCTGGACCGGGCCGAGGACCCGCGCGAGACCCTCGACTACTCGTACCAGAAGCAGCTGGAACTGCTCCAGAAGGTCCGGCGCGGGGTGGCCGACGTGGCCACGTCCCGCAAGCGCCTGGAGCTTCAGCTGAACCAGCTGCAGGGCCAGTCCTCCAAGCTGGAGGACCAGGGCCGCAAGGCGCTCGCGCTCGGCCGGGAGGACCTGGCGCGCGAGGCGCTGTCCCGCCGTGCCGCGCTCCAGCAGCAGGTCACCGACCTGGAGACGCAGCACCAGACGCTCCAGGGCGAGGAGGAGAAGCTCACCCTGGCCGCCCAGCGGCTCCAGGCCAAGGTGGACGCGTTCCGCACCCGCAAGGAGACCATCAAGGCCACCTACACCGCGGCGCAGGCGCAGACCCGGATCGGCGAGGCGTTCTCCGGCATCTCCGAGGAGATGGGCGACGTCGGCATGGCGATCCAGCGCGCCGAGGACAAGACGGCGCAGCTCCAGGCCCGCGCGGGCGCGATCGACGAGCTGCTGGCCTCCGGCGCGCTCGACGACCAGTCCGGGATGGCCAAGGACGACATCGCGGCCGAGCTGGACCGGATCTCCGGCGGTACGGACGTGGAGCTCGAGCTCCAGCGGATGAAGGCCGAGCTGGCCGGTGGCGGCTCGCAGCAGGCGATCGAGGGCGGCGGCCAGGACCAGTCTCAGCAGTCGCAGAACCAGCACAAGTTCGACAAGCAGTAGCCGCCGCCCCTGGACCGGGCGGGTCTGTCGACGTCCCGAGGAGGTCGTCATGATCGTACGGATCATGGGGGAGGGACAGGTGCGGGTGGACGACAGCCACCTGCCCGGACTCAACAAGCTGGACGACGATCTGCTCGCCGAAATCGAAAGCGGCGACCACGACGGCTTCCGGCGCACGCTCGGCGCACTCCTCGACGCGGTGCGCTCGGCGGGTGAGCCGCTGCCCGCCGACGCGCTGGAGCCCTCGGGGCTGATCCTGCCCGCCCCCGAGGCGACGCTCGAGGAAGTCAAGGCGATGCTCAAGGACGACGGCCTCATCCCGGGCTGAGCACCGTGCCCGAAGACCGTGCGTCGTCCCAGGTCACAGCCAAGGTCGCGGCGGATTCCGGCGATGCCGCACAAGGGTCGGGGGCGGGACGCCGCCGAAGCGGTCCGGCGCGGCGTTTACCGTTGGATCCCGTGACTCCCCTCGCCGTCGGGCCGGGCCTGGCCCGTCCGCACCGCTGGCTGGCCGCCCATCCACGAGCCCTGGACACCCTCGTGGCCGCCGGCTGCCTCGCCCTGATCCTCATCGGCGCGGTGTCCAACCCACATCTGCGCGACCACCAGCACGTCGGTGTCTTCTTCGGGCTACTGGCCACCCTCACCTCGGCGTCGCTCGTGCTGCGCCGCGAGCTGCCGCGCGCGGTGCTGGCGTTCACGTGCGCGATCAGCGTCATCGAGATCGTCACCAACGACGAGGGGCCGCCGCGCACCTCGATCGTGTTCGGGGTCGTGGTCGCGCTCTACACCGTCGCCGCCCGCACCGACCGGTCCACCACCTGGCGGATCGGCGCCGTCACGGCCGTGCTGCTCACCGGCACCGGGATGCTGTTCGGGCTCACCCCCTGGTACGCGCAGGAGAACTGGGGCATCTTCGCCTGGACCGGGCTCGCCGCCGCCGTGGGCGACGCCGTCCGCAGCCGCCGCGCCTTCATCGCCGCGATCGAGGAGCGGGCCGAGCGCGCCGAGCGCACCCGCGAGGAGGAGGCCCGGCGCCGGGTCGCCGAGGAGCGGCTGCGGATCGCCCGCGAGCTGCACGATGTCGTCGCGCACCACATCGCGCTGGTCAACGTGCAGGCCGGGGTCGCCTCGCACGTCATGGACAACCGCCCGGACCAGGCCAAGGAGGCGCTCGCGCACGTACGGCAGGCCAGCCGCTCGGCGCTGGACGAGCTGCGCGCCACCGTCGGCCTGCTGCGGCAGTACGGCGACCCCGCCGCCCCCACCGAGCCCGCGCCGGGCCTCGGCGTCCTGGACCAGCTGGTGGACGGCTTCGTACGGGCCGGGATGCGGGTCCAGGTCGAGGAGCGGCCGCAGGAGGGCCTGGGCACGCTCGCGGGGTCGGTGGACCTCACCGCGTACCGGGTCGTCCAGGAGGCGCTGACCAATGTGCACAAGCACGCCGGGCCCGACGTCAAGGCCGAGGTCCGTATCGTCCGTACGCACAGCGCGCTGGAGATCACGGTGTCGGACGACGGCGTCGGCACCCCGTCCGAGGACGCCGGGGGCGGGCACGGGCTGCTGGGGATGCGGGAACGGGTCGCCGCGCTGCGCGGCACCTGCGAGGCGGGACCCCGCCCCGAGGGCGGCTTCCGGGTCCGGGCGACACTTCCGCTCCAGGCCCGCGGGGGAGGAGGGGAGTCATGACGATCAAGGTGCTGCTCGCCGATGACCAGACGCTGCTGCGCAGCGCGTTCCGGGTGCTGGTCGACTCGGAACCCGACATGGAGGTGGTGGGGGAGGCGTCCGACGGCGCGGAGGCGGTCGAGATCGTGCGGGCCAAGGGCGCCGACGTGGTGCTGATGGACATCCGCATGCCCGGTACGGACGGACTCGCCGCCACCCGCATGATCACCGAGGATCCGCGGCTCGCGGACGTCCGGGTGGTCATGCTGACCACCTTCGAGGTCGACGAGTACGTGGTGGACTCGCTGCGGGCGGGTGCGAGCGGCTTCCTCGGCAAGGGCGCAGAACCCGGCGAGCTCCTCTCCGCCATCCGCATCGCGGCCGCGGGCGAGGCGCTGCTCTCCCCGGTCGCCACCAAGGGCCTGATCGCCCGCTTCCTGGCCCAGGGCGTCCCGGGCTCCGGCGACGCCGCGTACGACGCCTCCCGGCTGGACGCCCTCACGGGCCGGGAGCGCGAGGTGCTGGTCCAGGTCGGGGGCGGCCACTCCAACGACGAGATCGCCGGCCGTCTGGAGGTCAGCCCGCTGACCGTGAAGACGCACGTCAACCGGGCGATGGCGAAGCTGGGCGCCCGGGACCGGGCCCAGCTGGTGGTCATCGCGTACGAAACGGGCCTGGTCCGCCCGGGGGTGTAAAACCCCCGGGCGGTGCCGGGCGAGGGGCTACGGGAGCGCCAGCATCCGTTCCAGGGCGGCCTTCGCGTGGGCCTCGGTCTCCGGGTCCACCTGGATGCGGTTCACGACCTTGCCCGCGACCAGCGACTCCAGGGCCCACACCAGGTGCGGCAGGTCGATCCGGTTCATGGTCGAGCAGAAGCACACCGTCTTGTCGAGGAAGACGATCTCCTTGCCCTCCCCGGCGAATCGGTTCGCCAGCCGCCGGACGAGGTTCAGCTCGGTGCCGATGGCCCACTTGCTGCCCGCCGGGGCGGCTTCGAGGGTCTTGATGATGTACTCCGTCGAGCCGACGAGGTCGGCCGCCGCGACCACCTCGTGCTTGCACTCGGGGTGCACCAGCACGTTGACGCCGGGTATGCGCTCGCGGACGTCCCGTACGGACTCCAGCGAGAAGCGGCCGTGCACGGAGCAGTGGCCGCGCCACAGGATCATCTTGGCGGCGCGCAGCTGCTCGGCGGTCAGCCCGCCGCCGGGCTTGTGCGGGTTGTAGACGACGCAGTCCTCCAGCGACATGCCCATGTCCCGCACCGCGGTGTTGCGGCCCAGGTGCTGGTCCGGCAGGAACAACACCTTCTCGCCCTGCTGGAACGCCCAGTCCAGGGCGCGGCGGGCGTTGGAGGAGGTGCAGATCGTGCCGCCGTGGCGGCCGGTGAAGGCCTTGATGTCGGCGGAGGAGTTCATGTACGACACCGGCACCGTCGTCCCGGCGACGCCCGCCTCGGTCAGCACGTCCCAGCACTCGGCGACCTGCTCGGCGGTGGCCATGTCGGCCATCGAGCAGCCCGCCGCCAGGTCGGGGAGGACCACCTGCTGGCTGTCGCCGGTCAGGATGTCGGCGGATTCCGCCATGAAGTGCACACCGCAGAAGACGATGTACTCGGCGTCCGGCCGGGCGGCCGCGTCACGGGCGAGCTTGAAGGAGTCACCGGTGACATCGGCGAATTCGATGACCTCGTCGCGCTGGTAGTGGTGGCCGAGCACGAAGACCTTGTCGCCGAGCTTCTCCTTGGCCGCGCGGGCGCGGGCCACCAGATCCGGGTCGGAGGGCGCGGGGAGGTCGCCGGGACACTCCACACCACGTTCGCTCCTCGGGTCGGCGTCACGGCCGAGGAGGAGCAGCGCGAGCGGGCTCGGCTGGACGTCGAGGGGCTGGGCGGTGGTCACAACACGCACCCTTCTTTCTTCACTCGGAACCCTAATCGTCAATTTGACGCTATCTATCATAACCTCTTCACGTCATGTTGACGATGGGCATCGCGTCGATGTGACGCATTACGGTCCACCGGCCCCGTATGCGAGCATGAAGGCCAGGAAACGCGCTGGGCCCGGAATGAATCCGGGGCGCCGTTGGTTGGTTCCGACGGCAAGCAGTCCGTACGACCCGGGAGAGAAGCAGATGACCGTTCAGGACGAGACCACCGCGAGCGAGGGCATCATCCTGTCCGACGCCGCCGCGTCGAAGGTCAAGAGCCTGCTGGAGCAGGAGGGCCGCGAGGATCTCGCGCTGCGCGTCGCCGTCCAGCCCGGTGGCTGCTCCGGCCTGCGCTACCAGCTCTTCTTCGACGAGCGCTCGCTCGACGGCGACGTCGTCAAGGACTTCGACGGCGTCAAGGTCGTGACCGACCGGATGAGCGCCCCGTACCTGGGCGGTGCCTCGATCGACTTCGTCGACACCATCGAGAAGCAGGGCTTCACGATCGACAACCCGAACGCCACGGGCTCCTGCGCCTGCGGCGNGCGGTGCCTCGATCGACTTCGTCGACACCATCGAGAAGCAGGGCTTCACGATCGACAACCCGAACGCCACGGGCTCCTGCGCCTGCGGCGACTCCTTCAGCTGAGCCCTCAGCGACGGGCATGAGCGGAGGCGGCGGGTCCATCCGGACCCGCCGCCTCCGGCGTTTGTGCTCCCCGGTTACTTCTTCTGGGCCGGGACCTTGTCGCCCGTGGCCTTGTCCACGACCTCGCGGCCGTCCAGCGGCTTGTCGAGCGTGACCTTCCTCGTCATCTCCTTGGCCATGAGGATGCACGCCTGGCCCGGCCGCTTCGGCTTGCTCTTGACCTCGACCGTGACCTTCTTCGACGTCTCGTCGGCGGAGACCGAGTAGGTGTCGCACACGCCGCCCCAGAAGCGCAGCGTCAGGGTCTTCCCGTCCACGCTGTACGAGGTGATGTCGTCGGCCTTGGAGCCGCGGCCCGGGGTGCCCGGCTCACTGTGCTTCTTGCCCTGGCCCGGGGTCGTGCCGCCGGTGTCGCTGCGGGTGTCCGCCTTCTTCTTGATGAACTCCGGCTTCACCGCCGGGTAGGGGAGGGTCGCCGAGACGCCGTTGGCCCCGGTCGGCTCGGTCTTGAAGATCCATGACGGCACCAGGGCCCGCTGCCCGGCCACGGAGTGTGCGGCCAGCCCGAAGGTCACCGACTTCACGGTCACCTTCCCGGACCCGGCGCCGCCGCTCTTGGGGGCCGTGGCGTTGAGCTTCTTCAGCGCCTGCTCCGCGCTGATCAGCGGATAGCTGTCGTCCTCCTCGGGCGTCGACAGCGCGCCGTTCCCGCCGGTCAGCTGCCCGTCCGCACCCACCTGGAGGCTGGTCGTCCAACCCTGGGTGGGCAGCTTGTCCAGCACCGGGTCCGCGTTCACCATGCGCACGGCGCCGTAGCGGCCGCTCGCGTCGAGCTTCGCGTTCGTCAGCCCGAGCGCCTTGAGCACCGGCTCGGCCGTGCGCTTGGCCTTCTCCTCGGACACGGCCTCGTCGTCACCGCCGCTCTTGTCGGTGCCGGTCTTCTTGTCGCCGTCGCGGTAGGTCGGGCAGGACGGTTTGCCGGCCTTCGGTCCCGCGCCCGGCGGGTGCACACAGGTGGTGCCGCCCGGCGTCCCGAAGCGGGAGTAGGACCAGCTGCCCGGGCCCTTCTGGCTCACCCGCAGCACCGGCCCCTGGCCGTCCTTCGTGCCCCCGACCTTCCAGTTGCCGTGGTCGGCGCGGGGGCTGCCGGAGACGTCCAGCGCCTTCGCCAGCCGCGCCACCTCGGCCTTGGTGACCTTGGCGTCGGTGCGGTAGACGGGTGCCTCGTCGGGCCCGTCCGGCAGCTTTCCGTCGACCTCGTAGCGGCCGCTGCCGTTCGGGTCGGGCTCGCCGACCGCGATCCCCTCGTGCCCCGCCGGGGCCGCGTACGCGTCCAGTGCGAGGGGCTGGGGGGATCCGTCGCGGCCCGCCGAGCCCGTGCCCTGGGAGCCGCCGCCCACCGCGGTCGAGGCCCAGTAGGCGCCGCCGCCACCGGCGACCAGCACCGCTGCCGCCACCGATACGACGGCCAGCCGGGAACGCCGACGCGGCTGCGAATGGTCGTCGTCGGGGGTCTGCGGGGTGTCGGTCTCCTCGGTGCTCACCGTTTCACTCCTTCGGCTCCGCTCACGTTGTCCCTGACCCTCGCGAGGGGGTTGCCGGTGAGACGGGGGGAAGGGGCGGCTGGTTCCTTCCCCTGGTTCCGAAGCTTTTCGGCCGCCGTGCTCAGCCGCCGCCGTCAGTCGCCGTAGTCGGACATGCCGCCGACCAGATCGGCGGACGCGGCGGGAACCGTGATCCCGCGGATGCGCGACGGGGACACGGGCGCGGCGGGAGGCGCTACGGTGACCACCGGGACCGACCAGTGCGGCGCCATCCGCGCCCCGTAACCGCGCAGTTCGGCCAGGGCCTCGGGCTCGATCGCCCCGGCGGCGGCCTGGGCGGGGGTGACGTGCTGCGGCATACGGCCTCCCGGTCCGAGGGGCCCGCACGGGCACGAGCCCCGTCATCTCTGCACCGTATGCCCTACTACCGGGTAGTTCCTCCCGTTCGTAAGCGGCCCGGGAAGCCGATAGCGTGAAGCGTCCGATTTCGCCGCCGCCCCGAAACAGGAGCAGCTCTCGTGCGTATCGCCGTCACCGGCTCCATTGCCACCGACCACCTGATGACCTTCCCCGGACGCTTCGCCGATCAGCTGGTCGCCGACCAGTTGCACACGGTCTCCCTCTCCTTCCTGGTCGACACCCTCGAAGTCCGCCGGGGCGGGGTCGCCCCGAACATCTGCTTCGGCATGGGGACGCTCGGGCTGAGCCCCATCCTGGTCGGCGCGGCCGGCGAGGACTTCGCCGAATACCGTGCCTGGCTGGACCGGCACGGTGTGGACACCCAGTCCGTCCGGATCTCCGGGACGCAGCACACCGCGCGCTTCGTCTGCACCACGGACGAGGACCACAACCAGATCGCCTCCTTCTACACCGGCGCGATGAGCGAGGCCCGCCAGATCGAGCTCCAGCCGATCGCCGACCGGGTCGGCGGCCTCGACCTGGTGGTCATCGGCGCGGACGACCCGGAGGCGATGGTCCGCCACACCGAGGAGTGCCGCTCGCGCGGCATCCCGTTCGCCGCCGACCCCTCGCAGCAGCTCGCCCGCATGGACGGCGAGGACATCCGGGTGCTGGTGGGCGGCGCGCAGTACCTCTTCACCAACGAGTACGAGGCCGCGCTGATCGAGACCAAGACCGGCTGGACCTCGGAGCAGATCCTCGCCAAGGTCGGCACCCGCATCACCACGCTGGGCGCCCAGGGCGTCCGGATCGAGCGCGAGGGCGAGGAGCCGATCGTCGTCGGCTGCGCCGAGGAGGAGCAGAAGGCCGACCCGACGGGCGTCGGCGACGCCTTCCGCGCGGGCTTCCTCTCCGGCCTGTCCTGGAACCTCCCGCTGGAGCGCGCCGCCCAGGTGGGCTGCATGCTCGCGACGCTCGTCATCGAGACGGTCGGCACGCAGGAGTACGAGCTGCGCCGCGGCCACTTCATGGAGCGCTTCGCCAAGGCCTACGGCCACGAGGCGGCGGCCGAGATCGGCGACCACCTGGCCTGACGGCCCGGTACGGCACGCGGCGGCGGGGCCGGGGGAACGTTCCTCCGGCCCCGCCGCCGTCTCCGTTTCAGGCCCGGCCGCTTCAGCCCGGCCGCTTCACGTCCGGCGGCGCACCCGGTACGCCGTGCCGCGCTCGGCGGGGCGCTCCCCCTCGTACGTCTGCCCCCGCATCTCGCACCACGCCGGGATGTCCAGCCGGGCCGCCTCGTCGTCGGACAGCACGGTCACCACCTCGCCCATCGGTACGTCGCCGATGACCTTGGCCAGTTCGATCACCGGAATCGGGCACCGCTTCCCCAGCGAATCGACGATCAGGCCAGGAGTCTCGGAAGCGGCCTCCGCGGCAGCGGCACCGGCCGCCTCCGGGGCGCCCAGCCGTTCGCGGACCCCGGCCACCACGCCCGGCAGCACCTCCAGGAACCGTTCCACGTCCGTCCCCGCGGTCCCGCGCGGGAGCGAGACGCGGATGTTGCCCTCGGACAGCACCCCCATGGCCCGCAGCACATGGCTGGGGACCAGCGTGCTCGACGTGCACGACGACCCGGACGAGACCGAGAACTCCGCCCGGTCCAGCTCGTGCAGCAGCGCCTCTCCGTCGACATAGAGACACGAGAAGGTGACCAGGTGCGGCAGCCGCCGCTCCGGGTCGCCGACCACCTCCACGTCCGGCACCAGCTCCGGCACCCGGGCCCGGATGCGGTCCACCAGCCCCCGCAGCCGCTCCGCCTCCTCCGCGGCCTCGGCCCGTACGGCGCGCAGCGAGGCGGCGGCCGCGACGATCGCAGGGAGGTTCTCGAAGCCCGGGGCGCGGCCCGACTCCCGCTCGTCCACCGGGGCCGGACGGAACCGCGTGCCCTTGCGCACCGCGAGGAGCCCGACCCCGGCCGGGCCGCCCCACTTGTGGGCGCTCGCGGTGAGCAGCGACCACCGGCCCTCCACCGGGCCCCAGCCCAGCGACTGCGCCGCGTCCACCAGCAGCGGCACGTCCTCCGCCGCGCACGCCTCCGCCGCCTCGGCCACCGGCTGCACCGTGCCGACCTCGTGGTTGGCGGACTGGAGGCAGGCCAGCGCGATGTCGTCGGGTGCCTCGCGCAGGGCCGCCGCGTAACGCTCCGGCGCGACCCGTCCCGTACGGTCCACCGGGACCTCGGTGACCGTGCCGCCGGACGCCTCGTGCGCCGCCGCGGCCTGGAACACCGCGGAGTGCTCCACGGCGGAGACGATCAGCCGCCGCCCGGCCCGCCGGCGCCCGGCGAGCGCCCCGGCGATGCCGTCGTGCAGGGCGCGGGTCCCCGACGGGGTGAAGGCCAGCTCGTCCGGGCGGCAGCCCACGGCCTCGGCGGCCGTCTCCCGCGCGGCGTCCAGCAGCAGCCGGGCGCGCCGCCCCTCGCGGTAGAGCCGGGCCGGGTCGGCCCACCCCTCGTCGAGGGCGGCGAGCAGCGCCTGCCGGGCCACGGGATGCAGAGGTGCGGACGAGGCCGCGTCGAAATAGGGCACGTAAAGAACGCTAGTCGCTGTGCCCGGCGCACGGCTCAGGACAAAAACCCGGCGCACCGCTCATGACAAGTGCGCGGACGTGCCACGCACGGGCGTACGGCGTGCCGACGCGCGGCATCACACGAACGGGGCGGTGCCCGCACCACCTGTACCCCGGCCGTTCCCCGGCCACACCCCGTACCGCCCGCGGGCCCGGAAAACGCTGGCGGAGCAGGTCATTCCGTTGGGATTCCACGGTGTTCCGGCGGCGATGCCACCCCTTCGGGGAGGGGTCCGGCGCGTTGGGCACCCTCCCCGCGCAGCGCCAAATGGCGTCCAGTAGGGTTTGGTCCGCATAAACATCCAAACCCCTGCCCGCACCGGGCCGGCGACCGACCAGATGACGGCCGCGGCCGACCGCGCGGGCGAGACTCTCGGGAAGGCGCTACGTGAGTCCCAACGGCTCCGACCGCTCGTCGCGGCGCCCGGTGCGGCGGAAGCTGCTGCAGGCGCTGTCCGCGGGCTTGGTCCTGGCGACCGCCACCGGTTGCACATCCAAGGACTTCCCCCGCCTCGGATTGCCCACCCCGGCCACAGAGGAGGCGCCGCGGATCCTCTCCCTGTGGCAGGGCTCGTGGGCAGCAGCGCTCGCCGTGGGCGTGCTGGTCTGGGGCCTGATCCTGTGGTCGGTCGTCCTCCACCGCAGGGCCAGGACCAGGATCGAGGTCCCGGTACAGGTCCGGTACAACATGCCCCTCGAGGCACTGTTCACCGTGGTCCCGATCATCATCGTCTCGGTGCTGTTCTACTTCACCGCGCGCGATGAGAACGCCCTCCTCAAGACCTCCAAGAAGCCCGACCACGTGGTCAACGTCGTTGGCTACCAGTGGAGCTGGGGCTTCAACTACATGGAGAACGTCGACGGGAACGCGGCCAGCCCCAAGGCCACCCCGAAGGAGGTGTCGTCCATCCCCGACAAGATGCTCGACACCGCTCCCAAGGGCGCCGAGGGCGTCTACGAGACCGGCACCCCCGGTGAGCGGAATCCGCAGAACGGCAACCCGGGTCCGACCCTGTGGCTGCCCAAGGGTGAGTCGGTCGAGTTCATCCTGACCTCCCGCGATGTCATCCACTCGTTCTGGGTGGTCCCCTTCCTGATGAAGATGGACGTCATCCCGGGCCACGCCAACCGGTTCGAGGTCACCCCGAACCGCGAGGGCACCTTCAAGGGCAAGTGCGCCGAGCTGTGCGGTGTCGACCACTCCCGCATGCTCTTCAACGTCAAGGTCGTTTCCCCGGAGCGCTACCAGCAGCACCTGAAGGACCTGGCGAAGAAGGGCCAGACGGGATACATCCCGGCGGGCATTGCGCAGACGGACCCCGCCAAGAACGCGGAGACCAAGACACAGTGAGCATCCTCAACGAACCCCAGGGTGCCGACGCAACCGCCTCGTACGAGGATGAGTTGCCGGTGCGCCGCAAGCAGCCCGGCAATGTCGTCGTCAAGTGGCTGACCACCACGGACCACAAGACGATCGGCACGCTCTACCTGGTCACGTCGTTCGCGTTCTTCTGCATCGGCGGACTGATGGCGCTCTTCATGCGCGCCGAGCTGGCCCGCCCGGGCACGCAGATCATGTCGAACGAGCAGTTCAACCAGGCGTTCACCATGCATGGCACGATCATGCTGCTGATGTTCGCCACCCCGCTGTTCGCGGGCTTCACGAACTGGATCATGCCGCTCCAGATCGGCGCGCCCGACGTGGCGTTCCCGCGGCTGAACATGTTCGCGTACTGGCTGTACCTCTTCGGCTCGCTCATCGCGGTGGGCGGCTTCCTGACCCCGCAGGGCGCGGCCGACTTCGGCTGGTTCGCGTACTCGCCGCTGTCGGACGCGGTCCGCTCGCCGGGCGTCGGCGCCGACATGTGGATCATGGGTCTGGCCTTCTCCGGCTTCGGCACGATCCTCGGTGCGGTCAACTTCATCACCACGATCATCTGCATGCGCGCTCCCGGCATGACGATGTTCCGCATGCCGATCTTCACCTGGAACGTGCTGCTGACCGCCGTTCTGGTGCTGCTCGCCTTCCCGGTGCTGGCCGCAGCGCTGTTCGCCCTGGAGGCGGACCGTAAATTCGGGGCGCATGTCTTCGACGCGGCCAATGGCGGGGCGTTGTTGTGGCAACACCTCTTCTGGTTCTTCGGACACCCAGAGGTGTACATCATCGCGCTGCCGTTCTTCGGCATCATCTCCGAGGTCATCCCGGTCTTCTCGCGCAAGCCGATGTTCGGTTACTTCACCCTGGTCGCCGCGACGATCTCCATCGCGGGTCTGTCCGTGACCGTGTGGGCGCACCACATGTACGTCACCGGCGGGGTGCTACTGCCGTTCTTCTCCTTCATGACGTTCCTGATCGCGGTCCCGACCGGTATCAAGTTCTTCAACTGGATCGGCACGATGTGGAAGGGCTCGCTGAGCTTCGAGACCCCGATGCTCTGGGCGATCGGCTTCCTCATCACCTTCACCTTCGGTGGTCTCACCGGCGTCATCCTGGCGTCGCCGCCGATGGACTTCCACGTCTCCGACTCGTACTTCGTGGTGGCCCACTTCCACTACGTGGTCTTCGGCACCGTGGTCTTCGCGATGTTCTCCGGCTTCCACTTCTGGTGGCCGAAGATGACCGGCAAGATGCTGGACGAGAAGCTCGGCAAGATCACCTTCTGGACGCTGTTCATCGGCTTCCACGGCACCTTCCTGGTGCAGCACTGGCTGGGTGCCGAGGGCATGCCGCGCCGGTACGCCGACTACCTGGCGGCCGACGGCTTCACCGCGCTGAACACGATCTCCACGATCAGCTCGTTCCTGCTCGGCCTGTCGATACTGCCGTTCCTCTACAACGTCTGGAAGACGGCCAAGTACGGCAAGAAGATCGAGGTCGACGACCCGTGGGGCTACGGCCGCTCGCTGGAGTGGGCCACCTCCTGCCCGCCGCCTCGGCACAACTTCCTCACCCTGCCGCGGATCCGTTCCGAATCCCCGGCATTCGACCTGCACCACCCCGAGATCGCGGCGCTCGACCAGCTCGAGCACCAGGGTGCGGCCGACCAGGACAAGGCCCTCGCGGGTGGTAAGGAGGCCGACAAGTGAAGGTCCAAGGCCGGATGTTCATCTGGCTCGCCGTCTTCATCCTGGTGATGGCGATCGTCTACGGCGTGTGGTCGAAGGAGCCCGCCGGTACCACGGCGCTCTTCCTCGCCTTCGGGCTGAGCATCATGATCGGCTTCTACCTGGCGTTCACCGCGCGCCGGGTGGATGTCGGAGCGCAGGACAACAAGGACGCGGACGTCGCGGACGACGCCGGTGAGCTGGGCTTTTTCTCCCCGCACAGCTGGCAGCCGCTGTCCCTGGCCGTCGGTGGCGCCCTGGCCTTCATGGGTGTCGTCTTCGGCTGGTGGCTGCTGTTCTTCTCCGCCCCGATCATCATGGTCGGCCTCTTCGGGTGGGTCTTCGAGTACTACCGCGGCGAGAACCAGAACCAGTAGCTGTATCGCGTAGGGGCCCGGCACCTTCCCA
>NZ_RIBZ01000253.1:0-20660 GCF_003721215.1 Streptomyces botrytidirepellens | reverse complement strand
CCGCGCGGCGCATACCGGCGGCCCAGGGCCCGGCGCGGTGGCCGGGACCGTGACCCCGGCCGTCGTGGTGCGGGGGCTGGATGGCGTGCTCGGGCGGCTGCGGGGGGTGGTGGCGGGGGAGGACCGGGAGCTGTACGACGTCTTCGTGGGCGAATGCCACCGCGCGCTGGACGCCACGCGGCTGCACGACCGCGTCCGGCCCGGTGTCGTCCGGGGGCTGGCCGCGCGGTACGGGGAAGCCGGGCGGTGGTCCGGGATGGGCGGGGGCGTCGCGTACGACACGCTGGCCGCCTTCCGCGACCATCCCGTCTACCCCACCAGCCGCGGCCGGTCCGTGTTCGGCGAGGACGCCCTGCGCGCCCACGCGCCCGAGTTCGCGCCCTCCTTCGCGCTGCGCTGGCTCGCGGTGCCGCGCGCGGTGGTCGGCGGGGATCCGGGGCGGCTGCCCGCGTGGTGGCCGCGGCCCGGGGAGCTGGGGCTGCCCGGGGGGCTCGACGCCGACCATGTCGCGTTGCCCGTGCATCCGCTCACCGTCGGCCGCTCCCTCGACGTCGCCCTCGACGCGACCGGGCTGCGCGGGCGGGCGCGGCTCGCCGAGCGGCCGTGGCTGGACGTACGGCCCACGCTGTCGATGCGGACCGTCGCCGTCGCCGACGATCCGCTCACCCACCTCAAGCTGCCGCTCACCACCGCCACCCTGGGGCTGCGCAACCGGCGGACCGTCAAGCCGGGCACGCTTCTCGACGGCGAGGTGGCGCAGCGGCTGACGGAGGCGGTGATCGCGCGGGAGCCGCGGTTCGCGGAGACCGTGCTGCTCGCCGACGAGACGACCCATCTGCACGCCGGGCACGAGCTGTTGGCCACGCTGGTCCGCCGCTATCCGCCGGGTCTGGAGAACGCGCGGGTCGTGCCGCTGGCCGGGCTGCTGGCCCGGACCCCGGACGGCACGCTCGTGGCGGACGCGCTCGCTGAGCGGTACTACGGCGGGGACCTGTTCGCCCTGCTCGACGCGTACCTCACCCTCCTCTTCGACTTCCACACCACCCTCTTCGCCTACGGCATCGCCCTGGAGTCGCATCAGCAGAACACCTCCCTCGTCTTCGACGACACCGGCGGCCCGGCCACCCCACGGCTGCGGCTGCTCATCAAGGACCACGACGGGCCGCGCGTCCACGCGATCCGGCTCGCCGCGATGATCGGCGGGGCCGACGCCGCGGATCTGTGCGGATTCGACGACCGCCGCATCCTGACGGGCGGCGACGGACCGGTGGCGGACGTGTTCACCACCATCACCGTCCATCTGTGCGCCGCCGCGCTCGCCTTCGAACTGGCCGCCCTCGGCCGCGCGCCCCTGGACGTCCTGCTGCGGCAGCTGCGCGCCCGGCTCACCGAGGCCGTCGAACGGACCGGCGCGGTGTACCCGGGGGCGGCCGGCGCCGTGCTGCGCTCCCGGGTGCTGGACGCGGACCGGCTGCCGGTCAAGGCGATGGTGACCGCGGGCACGCTGTTCACCAAGGCCCGGTCGGGCGCCGCCGACGTCAACAAGCATTACGTGACCGGGCCCAACTACCTTCTGCGGGGGCGCGGCAGATGACGGCCGCGACCTCCTTATCCCTCCACACCTCTCCTCTCCGCACCCGCTGGAGCCGCTCCATGCCAACGACCTCCTCGCCCTCTCCCGCGGTCTCGACCCCCGCGTTCTCGCCCGCCGCCCCGGTCTCGCCCGCCACGGCGTTGGTCTCCGCCGACCACGCGACCGCCCACACCCTGCTCAACTGTCTGCTGCGCGAGGTGTCGGGCCCGGAACACCAGACCGTCGTGGCCGACGACGGCGGGCTGCGGCTGCGGCTGCCCCGCAGCGGGGTGCTCCTGCGGGTGGGGCTGCGCCGAACGTCGCTGATCGGCGCGCACCGGTTCACCGGACCGGTCAGCGAACAGCGCGACGGCGTCTGGGCGGAGGTCTCCTGGCGCGGTCTGGCCGAGCGGATCCAGCGGGAACTCCAGCTGCGCACGGGGGTCCGCAACGACGAGTTCCTGGCGCAGGTCGCCTCCAGCCACGCGGGCATGACGGCCGCCCTCCAGGAGCGCGAGAAGGCCACCGGGGATTCCGCCCCCGACGCCTACCTGGCCTCCGAGCAGTCCCTCTTCTTCGGCCACCGCTTCCACCCCACCCCCAAGGCCCGCAGCGGAAGCCCCGCCTCCTGGGCGCTGTTCGCGCCCGAGGCCGGGGCCCGCTTCCCGCTGCACCACCTCGCGGTGCGCCGGGAGTACGTACGGGAGGAGGCCGCGTACACCGGGGCGCTGGCGCCGCTGGACCGCCAGCGGCCGGTCCCCGACGGCTACCGGCTGCTGCCCGCCCACCCCTGGCAGTACGCCATGCTCCGCGAGCACCGGGTGCTGCGGGCGGCGCTCGACCGCGGCGACATCCTCGACCTGGGGCCCGGCGGCCCGGACTTCGCGCCGACCGCCTCGGTCCGCACGCTCTACGACGGCCGGGACTTCCTCAAGTTCAGCCTGAACGTGCGCATCACCAACTGCCTCCGCAAGAACGCCGACTACGAGCTGTCCGGCGCCGTCGCCCTCACCCGGCTGCTGGAGCCGGTCGCCGCCGACCTCGCCGCCCGCTTCCCCGGCGCCGACCTGCTGCGCGAACCCGGCTACCGCACCCTCGACCTCGACGACCGCCACCTCTCCGAGGGGTTCGGCGTGATCGTCCGCGAGGGGCTGGACGTCCGGCTGCGGCCGGGGCTGACCGGGCTGCTGGCGGCGGCCGTCGCCGACGAGTACCCGACGAGCGGCGCCCAGCTCTCCCACCTCCTCGGCGACGCCGGGCCCGAGCACGCGCTCGCCTGGTGGCAGGCGTATCTCGACCTCCTCGTACCGCCCGTCCTGGCCGCCTACTTCGACCACGGCGTGGTCCTCGAACCCCACCTCCAGAACGTGGTCATCGGCGTGGACACCACCGGCACCCCGCGCCAGGTGCTCTTCCGCGACCTGGAGGGCACCAAGCTGGTGTCCGGCCACTCCGGCCACTCCGGCCACTCCGGCCACTCCGGCCACCACGCCGCCGCGCTCGCGGCGCTGCCCGAGGCGGTGGCCCGCCCCATGACGTACGGGCCCGAGCGCGGCTGGGACCGGGTGGTGTACTGCTTGCTGGTCAACCACCTCGCCGAGATGGTCGCCGCCCTCGCCGACCGCCACCCCCGGCTGGAGCCCGACCTGTGGTCGGCGGTCCGCCGCGTCCTGTGCGAACGCGCCGCCGCCCACGACGACCCGCCAGCGCTGCGCGCCCTGGTGGCGGGCGTGCCGCTGCCCGCCAAGGCCAACCTGCTGACCCGCTGGGGCCGCAAGGCCGACCGGGACGCCGGTTACGTCCGTATCGCCAGCCCGCTCGCCTCCGACCTGCTGTCCGAGGCGGCCCGCGTCATCGCCCCCGGGAGCGCCCGTTGACCCCCTTGCCCCTCACCCCACCGGCCGCCGCGCTCGCCGAGGCGCTCACCGGAGACGGCCTCCCCGCCTACGTCTACGACCTGACCGCCCTCGACGCCCACGCCCGGGAGATACGGGACGCGCTCCCTCCCCACGTCGAGCTGTACTACGCGGCGAAGGCCAACCCGGAACCGCCGGTCCTGCGCGCGCTCGCCCCGCACGTCACCGGCTACGAGGTCGCCTCGGGCGGCGAACTGGCGCACGTCCGCGAGGCCGTCCCCGAACGGCCCCTCGCCTTCGGTGGACCCGGCAAGACGGAGACGGAGCTGCGGCGGGCGCTGGAGCTGGGCGTGGAACGGTTCCATGTGGAGAGCGAGCACGAACTGCGGCTGCTGGCCACGCTCGCCGAGGGCCGCCCCGTGGACGTCCTGCTGCGCGTCAACCTCCCCCTGACCGACGAGGCACTGGGCGGCGCGGCGCTCGCCATGGGCGGCCGCCCCAGCCCCTTCGGCCTCGACCCCGACCGGGTGGCGCGGTGCCTGCCGCTCTTCACCCCGGACGGCCCGCTCCGGCTGCGCGGCATCCACGCCCACCTCGCGAGCGGCCTGGACGCCCCGGCCCAGACCGCCGTGGCCGCGCGGATCACCGACTGGACGCGCGCGCTGTCCGACCGCCACGGCCTGGACCTCACCGAGGTCAACGTGGGCGGCGGCATGGGCGTGGACTACACCCGCCCCGACACCCGCTTCGACTGGAAGGCGTACGGCGAGGGCCTGGCCGAGGTCGCCGACCGCAACCCCGGCCTGACCCTGCGGATCGAGCCGGGCCGGGCGCTGACCGCGTACTGCGGCTGGTACGTCACGGAGGTGCTGGACCTCAAGCACAGCCGCGGCGAGGCGTTCGCGGTCCTCCGCGGCGGCACCCACCACCTGCGCACCCCGGCCGCCAAACAGCACGACCACCCCTTCCAGGTGCTCCCCGCCGCTCCCTGGCCCCACCCCTGGCCCCGCCCCGCCGCCCAAGGGGAACCGGTCACCCTGGTCGGCCAGCTGTGCACCCCCAAGGACGTCCTGGCCCGCGGCGTCCCGGTCGAGGAGCTGCGCGCCGGGGACCGCGTCGCCTTCGCGATGGCGGGCGCGTACGCCTGGAACATCTCGCACCACGACTTCCTCATGCACCCGAAGCCGGGCTTCCACTACCTCGGGGAGTGATCAGGGGCGGGGCCCGTGCTGCGGCGGACGACCAGCTCGGTGGGGATGGTCACGCGGACGCCGGGCTCCGGCGAGCGGTCGAGCTGGTCGAGCATGAGGGTCAGACAGCGGCGGCCGATCTCGGTGAAGTCGGTGCGGACGGTGGTGAGCGGCGGGAGCAGATGGGCGGCTTCGGGGATGTCGTCGTAGCCGACCATGCTGACGTCCTCGGGGACCCGGAGGCCCGCCTCGTGGAGGGCGCGCAGGACGCCGACGGCCATCTGGTCGTTGGAGACGAACAGCGCGGTGAGGCCGGGCTGCCGGGCGATGCGGCGGCCCAGGTCGTAGCCGGAGTCCGCGCTCCAGTCGCCCAGCAGCGGCTCGTGGACCTCGGCGCCCGCGGCGTCCAGCGCGGCGCGCCAGCCGTCGACGCGGGCTTCGGCAGCGATCCAGCCGGTGGGGCCCGCGATGTGGCGGACGGTGCGGTGGCCGAGGCCGAGGAGGTGTGCGGTGGCCTGGCGGGCGCCGGAGGCGGAGTCGCCCGCGACGACCGGGATGTGGGCGCCGAAGCTCTTGTCCAGGGTGACCATGGGGACGCCGTGATCCGCCTCGACCAGGGCCTGGCCGACCGAGCGCTGCGGCGCGATGGCGATGATGCCGTCCGCGCCCTGGCCGAGCAGGCGGTCCACCGCGCCGGTGACGGCGGCCTGGTCGGCGGCGGTGAGGGCGATCGTACTGACGAGGTAACCGGCCGCCTGCGCGGCCTCGTTGATCCCGGCGAGCGTGGCGGCCGGGCCGAAGCGGGCCGCGTCGAAGGAGATCACGCCGAGGGTGCGGCTGCGCCCGCTGGCCAGGGTCCGGGCGCTTGCGGTGGGGCGGTAGCCCAGCTCGCGCATGGCGGCGCGGACGCGTTCCCGGGTTTCGGCGCGGACCCGGGGGTGGTCGTTGAGGACGCGGGAGACGGTCTGGTCGGAGACGCCCGCGAGCCGGGCGACGTCCGCCATCACCACACCGCCGCCGGTGGTGGGGCGGCGGCGTCGGGTGGGGGCGCGGTGGGGCTCCGCCATGCGGTCGTGGCTCCTTCGAAGGGGGTGCTCGCCCCGGGTGCGGGGCGTGGCCCGCACCCGGGGTTCCGGGGTCAGTCCCTCGCGGTCCAGCCCAGGTCCGGTGCGTCGACGAGGTGGGCCACCCGGGTCGTCGCCGACTGTAGCTCCAGCAGGGTCAGTTCGTTCTCGCCCGCCTTCAGCACCGGCCACGGCAGGTACAGCCGTCGCTGCGGGCCGCGCGACCAGTAGCGGCCCAGGTTGAAGCCGTTGACCCAGGCCACGCCCTTGGTCCAGCCCGGCAGGGCGAGATACGCGTCGGCAGGGGTCTCCACGGTGAACGTGCCGCGGTGGAAGCCCGGGCCCGCGACGGGGGTGTCGGTGGTGCGGAAGGGGAGTTCGGGGAGCCGGTCCAGGGGGAGGCGGTGGCAGGTCCAGTTCTCCAGCGGCTTCCCGTCGAGGGTGACCGGGCCGGTGATGCCCTTGGGGTCGCCGATGCGGACGCCGTAGTTGGCGCGGCCCATGTTCTCGACCAGGACGTCCAGCCGGGCGCCGTATTCGGGGCTGCGCACATGGATGCTGTTCTCGTGGCGCTCCCGTTCGACGACACCGGCCGGGGCGCCGTTCACGAAGACCTGCGCCCGGTCGCCGACCCCGCCCGTGAAGTGCAGGACGTGGTCGCCGATGACGGGCAGCTCGGTGCCGTACAGGACGAAGCCGTAACTCTGGCCGAGCGCCTCCATGGTCGGCGGGTCGGTGAAGTGTTCCGCCGGGGCCAGGAATTCGGCGCTGACCAGGGCGTTCGCCGATGCGGTCAGACGGACCTCGGTCGGCGGCAGCTTGGGCGACGGCTCCGGAATGGGCTCGTCCGGTACGTCCGTGTGGCGGGCGAGGACCTCGCGGAACGCCGCGTACTTGGGGCCCGGGTCGCCGCATTCGGTGAGCACCGCGTCGTAGTCGTAGGAGGTGACGGCGGGCGCATAGGCGTGATCGTGGTTCGCGCCGCTGGTGAAGGCGAAGTTGGTGCCCCCGTGGAACATGTAGAGGTTCACCGACGCCCCCGCCGACAGCAGCGCGTCCAGGTCGGCGGCCGCGTCGTCCGCCGCCCGCACGTGGTGCGGCTCGCCCCAGTGGTCGAACCAGCCGATCCAGAACTCCGCGCACATCAGCGGACCGCTTTCCTGGTGGGCGCGCAGCACCTCCAGCGCGTCGCCGACCCGGCTGCCGAAGGTGCCGGTGGAGAGCACCCCGGGCAGGCTCCCGGCCGCCAGCATGGCCTTGTCCGCCTGGTCGCAGGTGAACAGCAGCTCCTCGACGCCGCGCTTGCGCAGGGCGTCGGCCAGATGGGCGAGGTAGGCGGTGTCGTCGCCGTAGGCGCCGTACTCGTTCTCCACCTGGACCGCGATGACCGGGCCACCGGCCGCCGCCATGTAGGGAGCGAGCGGCGGCAGCAGCAGATCGAGGTACGCGTCCACGGCGCCGGTGAACCGCGGATCGCTGCTGCGCTGCCGGATGTTCGGATCGGCGGTCAGCCAGGAGGGCAGCCCGCCGCCCTCCCACTCGGCGCAGATGTACGGGCCGGGGCGCAGCAGCACGGACAGCCCCTCGGCCCGGGCGAGCTCCAGGAAACGGGGCAGGTCGAGCAGCCCGTCGAGGTCCAGCGGGCCGTCCGGCGTGGGCTGGTGCAGATTCCACGGGACGTACGTCTCGACCGTGTTGAGCCCCAGCAGCCGCGCCTTGCGCAGCCGGTCGGCCCACTGGTCGGGGTGGGTGCGGAAGTAGTGGAAGCCGCCGGAGAGGATCCGGAAGGGCTTGCCGTGGAGGAGGAAGCCGTCATGGGTGAGCGTCAGGGCGGGCATGGGCCGAAGTCCTTTCGACCGCACGGGCCGGAGCGGGTGCGGTGGTCATGGTGTGCGTAGGGGATACGGACGAGGACGTGGCGCGGATCAGCCAGACGGTGGTGATCAGGCAGACGGCCGAGACGGCGCCCAGGACGAGGGGTACGGCACGGATGCCCGACAGCTCGATCGCCTTGCCGAGCACGGGCCCCGCGGCCACCCCGCCGATCATCGACGCGGCGATCACCAGCGCCCCGGCCCGGCGGGCCCGCGGCGCGGCCCGGCCCAGCCAGGGCAGACCGGTCGGGAAGATCGGCGCGATGAACAGGCCGACGCCCGCGTACGCGTACGGGGCCACGGCCGGGATCGCGGCGAGCAGCAGACAGACGGTCATGCCCGCGCAGCTGACCGCGATGATCGCCGGGGCGGACCAGCGCAGCGCGAGCGGGGCGACCAGGAAGCGGCCGACGGTCATCATCAGCCAGTACACGGAGGTCGCGGACGCGGCGGCGGTCGCGCCGTACCCGACGGTCTCCAGGTGGGTGGGCTCCCAGCCCCCGACCCCGGCCTCGACGCCGACATGGAGGACGTAGAGCAGCACGAACGCGCCCAGGACGGTGGCGAGGCTGCGGTTGCGGGCTTTGTCGGTGGTCTCCGGCTCGGCGCCGCCGCGCGGCGGCGCCTCGTCCCGCACCCCGGCCAGACACAGCACCAGCGGCAGCGTGAGCACGGCGAACCCCAGGAACACCAGGGTGTAGTGCTCCGCCCCGACCAGGCCGATGAGGGCCGGGCCGAGGATCGCGCCGATGCCGAAGTGGGCGTTGAGGACGTTGAGCATGGCGGCGCTGCGCCGCCCGAAGCCGACCGCGAACATCTGGTTGAGCCCGTAGTCGATGCCGCCGAAGCCGAGCCCCGCGAGCAGCGCGAGACCCAGGGCGAGCGGCCAGCTGGGGGCGAGCGCGAACCCGGCCGCGCCGCCCGCCATGAGCAGATACGAAGAGCCGAGCAGCGTGCGGTTGCCGATCCGGCCGAAGAGCCGGTCGAAGCCGAGGACGCCCGCGACGCCGCCGACGAAGTGCGCGCTCAAGGCCAGCCCGGCGGCCGAGGGCGACAGCCCGTGGGCGTCGCGGAAGGCGGGGATCGACGGGCCGTAGAGGGCCTGGAGCGCGCCGATGAGGATGAATCCGACGCAGGACGCGACCACCGCGGCTCGGCTGAACAGGGGTGGGTGTGAGGAGGGATCGGGAGTCCGGCCTACGTGCTCGTCCACGGTGTCCACGTTGTCCACAAGGGGAGAGTGTTACCGCTAACATTTCTGCCGTCAAGACACCCGCCGCCGACCCATGCGGCCGTGTCACCCCGCTCCGGTGCCCCACCCCACCACGAGATCCACGACGAACGGCTCGGTGAGCACCCCGTCCGGGAACAGCGCGAGCAGCTCCGCCCGCTCCGCGTCCAGCACCGCATCCGCCTCCCCGGCGTCCATCACCGCCAGATAGGAGTGGCTGCCGAGCGAGCGCACCTTGTCCTCGACCGTGACGGTCCGCGACCAGCGCACCCTGCGGTCCGCCGTCCGCACCCCGAACGGCGCGAGCCGCCCCGCCACGGTGCTCGGGAAACCCGGCGGCCGGTAGGCCGGGCAGCGCTCGGCGAGCCGCTCCTCCTGCCGCGCCACCCAGGGGACGTCGAGGTCCGGCAGGTTCCACCACATCGCCAGCGCCCCGCCGGGGCGCAGCACCCGCAGCGCCTCGGGGACGGAGCGCCGCGGATCGGTCCAGTGCCAGGACTGGGCGTACGCGATGAGGTCCGCGACCCCGTCGCGGAAGGGCAGGACGTCGGCGTCACCCCGCACGAGCCGGACGTCCGGGGCGGAGGCGCGCAGCTGCGCCGCCATGCCCGCGCCCGGCTCCACGGCGGTGACGCGGGCGCCGCGGTCGGCCAGCAGTCGCGTGGCGATGCCCGTGCCCGCCCCCACGTCCAGCACCTCCGCCCCGGCCAGCGGTCGGCCCGTGACCTCCTCCACCGCCTCGAACAGCGCGGGCGGATACCCGGGCCGGGCGGCCGCGTACTGCGCGGCGACGGCGTTGAACGACGAGGCGAGGGCGGCGTGCGGCGTCGAGGACATGCCCCATCATCGCCCGCGCGCCGGACGTTGTCAGCGGGGGCGTTCCGGACCGGGGGCATTGTCAGTGGGGGGTGCGACGATGCGCCGCATGGGTGCTGAGGGAACGACCGCCGGTTACGGGACCGCCGACACCGCCGACTACTGGGACGCCGCCGCGGCCGGGTTCGACGACGAGCCGGACCACGGGCTGCGCGATCCGGCCGTGCGGGAGGCGTGGGCGGCCCGGCTGCGGCAGTGGCTGCCCGGGCAGCCCTGCGACGTGCTGGACCTCGGCTGCGGCACGGGCAGCCTGGCCCGCATCGCGGCCGAGCAGGGCCACCGGGTGACGGGCGTCGACCGGTCGCCGCGGATGGCCGAGCGCGCCCGCGCCAAGCTCGCCGGGACGGACGCCACCGTGCTCGTCGGGGACGCGGCGGCACCGCCGGTCGAGGAGGGCGCCTTCGACGTCGTCCTGGCGCGCCATCTGCTGTGGCTGCTGCCCGGTCAGGAGGCCGTGCTGCGGCGCTGGGCCCGGCTGCTGCGGCCGGGCGGGGCGCTGGTGCTGGTCGAGGGGCGGTGGGGCGAGTCGGACCCGGTCGGGCTGACGGCCGGTGACCTGATGCGCATGGTCGAGCCGCTGGCGTCCCGTACGTACGTCGAACAGCTGGCGGCGGACGCGGCGCTGTGGGGGCGGCCGGTGCGCGACGAGCGCTATGTGCTGCGCGCGGAGCTCGCTCCGCCCCGGCGGCACGCGGAGATCGTCGACGTCCATCTGCTGTTGCGGCGCGGCGGCAGGATCCTGCTCGCGCGCCGCGCGGGCACGGGGTACGCGGACGGGCTGCTGCACGCGCCGTCCGGCCATGTGGAGGACGGCGAGGACGTACGGACCGCGGTGATCCGTGAGGCGGCCGAGGAGATCGGCATCCGGCTCACCCCCGACGAGGTGCGGGTGGCGCTCGTCATGCAGCACAAGTCGCCCACGGGCTCGGCCCGTACGGGCTGGTTCTTCGAGGCGGAGCTGACGGACGGCGCGGGGGAGCCGGTGAACCGGGAACCGGACAAGTGCTCCGAGATCGGCTGGTTCGTGCTGGACGCCCTCCCGGAGGACATGGTGGCGTACTGCCGCGCGGGCGTGGAGGCGTANCCGGAGGACATGGTGGCGTACTGCCGCGCGGGCGTGGAGGCGTACCGGGCCGGGGAGCGGTTCGCCGTGCACTGGCACGAGCCGGGGGACGGCATCGCGTTCGCCCCGGACGGCCCGGACCGGCTGGTGGTGCTGGAGGCGTCGGGGTGACGGCCACCCGCCGTCAGTGGCCCAGCTCGCGTACGTAGCGCCCCTCCAGGGCGGCCACGGTGTAGCCGAGCCCCACGTTGATCGCCAGCATCGGGCCGTTCTCGCTGTCGTTGCCCGTGAACGCCTCGGCGCACCCCGCCGCGCGCGCCCGGTGCAGCGAATGGGTCTTGGCCAGCTTCGCCAGGCCCCGGCCGCGGTAGGCGCGCAGCGTGCCGGTCATGCCCGACCAGTAGTGGCCGCGGCCATCCGTGTGGGCGAGGCTGAACGCCGCGACCCGGCCGTCCACGACGGCCAGCGAGGTCAGTTCGTGGTCCAGGGCGGGATGGTCCCAGGTCCGGGCCAGCCACTCGGCGTAGGGCATCCGGCTCTCCACCACGTCGCCGGGCTCGTCCGCCATCACGGCGACGTCCGTCTCGTACAGCGGGCGCGGATCGTCGGCGAGGTCCGCCGCGGTCCGCAGCGCCACGCCGTCCGGCAGGGCGTCCGCGCCCAGCGGCGGCAGGTCCGCCTTCGCGAGGTCCAGCCGCAGGATGCGGCACGACCGGCTGCGCCGGTAGCCGCGGCGTTCGGCGAACGCGACGCAGGCGGGCTCGTCCACGGTCCACGCGAACACCTTGGCGGCACCCAGCCCCGCCGCGTACTCCTCCGCCGCGGCCACCAGCGCCGAACCGGCGCCCCGGCCCCGCGCGTCGGCGCGCACCGAGGTGTTGGCGCAGGCCACGCCCGGCCCGTCGCCGTTTTCGCCCGGGAAGAGGCCCACTTCGCAAGCGCCCACCACCCGGCCGTCCGCCTCGGCGACCAGCAGCCGGTAGCGGCGGGCCTCCGGCGCGCTCGCCACCTCCCAGGCCACGGTCCGGTCCGTCGTCACGAGGTGGGGGAAGGCGGAGCGACGTGCCTCCGCGACGGCTGCCGCGTCGGCGGCCCGGAAATCGCGCATGGTCATGGTCATGGGCGCGCAGACTACGGCCAGGTGCCCCCGGCCCGCCTCCGATTTTCCGGCCGCACTCCAAGCGGCACACAATGGGTGCGACAAAGTCCGCACCCCAGGCCGTACGCACCCCAGGAGCCCCACGTGGCCTTGCAGATCACCGTCGACCCCGACGCGGCGACCGCCCCCTTCGAGCAGATCCGCGCGCAGATCGCCGAGCAGGCCCGCTCCGGGGACCTCCCCGTGGGCTACAAGCTGCCCACCGTACGCGGCTTCGCCGAGGAGCTGGGCCTGGCGGCGAACACCGTCGCCAAGGCGTACCGCGCGCTGGAGTCGGACGGCGTGATCGAGACCCGCGGGCGCCACGGCACGTTCGTCGCGGCGGCCGGTGACGCGGCCGGACGCCAGGCCGCCGAGGCGGCACAGACCTACGCCCAGCGCGCCCGGCGGCTCGGCCTGGACCGCGCGGCGGCCCTCGCCACCGTCGAGGACGCGCTGCGGGCCGCGTACGGTGAGTGACCCGAAACGATAGGGGGAACCCATGACCACCAGCCGTATCGCCCTGGTCCGGCGGCCGAGCCCGCGGCTCGCGGAGGGGCTCGTCACGCACATCGACCGCAAGCCGGTCGACGCCGCGCTCGCGCTGCGGCAGTGGGAGGCGTACGTCGCGGCCCTGAAGACGCACGGCTGGGAGACGGTGGAGGCCGATCCGGTCGACGCGTGCCCGGACGGGGTCTTCGTCGAGGACACGATGGTCGTCCACCGGAACGTCGCGCTCGTCTCGCGTCCCGGCGCCGAGTCCCGCCGCCCCGAGACCGCGGCCGCCGAGGCGGCCGTGACGGCGCTCGGCTGTTCGGTCAACCGGGTGCGGGAGCCGGGGACGCTGGAGGGCGGCGATGTCCTGAAGATCGGCGACACGGTGTACGTCGGGCGCGGCGGCCGCACCAACGGCGAGGGGGTGCGGCAGCTGCGCGCCGCCTTCGAGCCGTTGGGGGCGAGGGTGGTGGCCGTGCCGGTCAGCAAGGTGCTGCACCTGAAGTCGGCGGTCACGGCGCTGCCGGACGGCACCGTGATCGGGTATCCGCCGCTGGTCGACGACCCGGCCGCGTTTCCGCGCTTCCTGCCGGTGCCCGAGGAGTCGGGGGCGCACGTGGTGCTGCTGGGCGGCGGCAGGCTGCTGATGGCGGCGAGCGCGCCGCGCAGCGCGGCGCTCTTCGCCGACCTCGGATATACGCCGGTGCCGGTGGACATCGGCGAGTTCGAGAAGATGGAGGGCTGTGTGACCTGCCTGTCGGTGCGGCTGCGGGAGCTGTACGTCTAGGCCGCGGGACGGGCTTACAGGTACAGCCCCGCGTCCGTCTCGCCCGGCTGGATGGGGACGGAGGCGGGGCGGGTGCCGCGGCGGAGGGCGAACAGCTCCGCGAGCGTCGCGCCGTCCCGGCCGATGCCCTCCTCCGTGCCGAGCCAGTTGACCGCCTCCGTGCGGTTCAGCTTGCCGACCTCGATGCGGGCCAGGCAGCGGCCGGGGCGGACCACCGCCGGGTGCAGCCGCTCCAGGTCCTCGTTGGTGGTCACCCCGACCAAGACGTTGCGCCCCTGGCCCAGCAGACCGTCCGTCAGGTTGAGCAGCCGGGACAGCGCCTGGCCCGCGGTGTGCTTGGCCTCGCCGCGGATCAGCTCGTCGCAGTCCTCCAGGAGCAGCAGCCGCCAGCGGCCCTTGGCCGAGCCGTCGTCCTCGCCGATGGCGATGTCCATCAGATAGCCGACGTCGGTGAACAGCCGCTCCGGGTCCAGGACGCAGTCCACCTGGCACCAGTCGCGCCAGGAGCGGGCGAGGGTGCGCAGCGCGGAGGTCTTGCCGGTGCCGGGCGGGCCGTGCAGCAGCAGGAGCCGGCCCGCGATGTCGTCCGGGGTGACCTTCATCAGCCCGTCCATCGCCTCGGCGACCGGCGCGGTGTAGTTGTCGCGGATATCCTCCCAGGTCCCGGCCGCGATCTGACGGGTGGTGCGGTGCGGGCCGCGGCGCGGCGAGACGTACCAGAAGCCCATCGACACGTTCTCCGGCTGGGGCTCGGGCTCGTCCTCGGCGCCGTCGACCGCCTGCCGCAGCACCGTTTCGGCAAGGTCGTCCCGGACCGCGGTCACGGTCACGTCCGCGCCCCGGTTCCACCGGGACACCAGCAGGGTCCAGCCGTCGCCCTCGGCGAGCGTGGCGCTGCGGTCGTCGTCGCGGGCCGCGCGCAGCACGGTCGCGGCGGGCGGCAGCAGCGTGGCGCCCGACTTCACCCGGTCGACGGAGTGGCTGCGGGCATACGGCTGCTCTCCGGTCGCGAAACGGCCGAGAAAGAGTGCGTCGACGACATCCGACGGCGAATCGCTGTCATCGACGTTCAGCCGGATCGGAAGGGACTGTTCGGCGGGTGTGGCGGGCAGGGTCTGCCTCCTGAGCGAGCGGTCCGGTGCGGCGTTCGGCGCACCCTGCCCCATGATCCAGCACGAGGGGCGTCGGCGCACCGGGGTTTACGGCCGTTTACCGAGCTGTTCCGAAGAAGCCCACCGGAATGGGGGCGTTCAGGGATACTCTTACCCTTTGTGGGGCGTCAAGGACGGGAACGGGGCGGGGCGCGGGTGGGAACACGGGTAGGCATGCCGGTGGGGTCGCGGGCGGGATTACCGGGAGCGCGGCGGTGGCGGATCACCGCACTGCTCGCCATCGGCATGGGCACCCTGGCCCTGCTGCTGACCACGTGCACGAGCTGGCCGGGGGACGGTGCGGGGCGGCCGGGGGCGTCGGCCTCGGCCCGTGAGCGAGCGGCGTCGGCCGGTCTCGGCTGGGGCTTCACCCACACCCAGTACAGCGCCGACCGCGGCACCGACAGCGGCAGGAAGGCCGCCGAGTCGCTGCTGTCGGACCGTCCGATGCCGCAGAACCAGCACATCATGGGGTGGGGCGCGGGCAACCCCGAGCCGTCTCCGGGCCGCTACGACTTCGCGGACCTGGACCGGCGCGTCGCCCTGATGCGCACCACCGGCACCGAGCCCGTGCTCACCCTGTGCTGTGCGCCCGACTGGATGAAGGGCGGCACCCCGGGGGACACGGACTGGTCGCAGGAGTCCCTGGAGACCGCGCCGACCCCCGACCACTACGAGGACTTCGCGAAGCTCGCCGGGAAGGTCGCCGACCGCTACCCCGAGGTGCGGCACTTCATCGTCTGGAACGAGTTCAAGGGCTTCTACGACGACGGCAAGAACCGCTGGAACTACGAGGGCTACACCAAGCTCTACAACCTCGTCTACGACGAGCTGAAGAAGCGGAACCCGAAGAACCTGGTCGGCGGTCCGTACGTCGTGGCCGACAGCGACCCGCCCGGCGCGGCGGGCGGCGACGCCACGGTGTCCGGCCCCTGGGGCACGCTCGACCGGCGCTCCGCCGACGCGATCACGTACTGGAACGAGCACAAGGCGGGCGCCGACTTCGTCGTGGTCGACGGCTCCAGCTACACCCGCGAGGGCGACCGGCTGATCCCGGACGCGTTCGGCGCGACGCAGAAGTTCGAGGACGTCACCCGCTGGCTCGACGCGACCACGAAGCTGCCGGTGTGGTGGGCCGAGTGGTACGTGGAACCGGCCGCCGACACGAGCCGGGAGGGCGCCCGTGGCCGCTGGAGCGAGGCGCACCGCGTCGCCGTGCAGGCCACCGCGCTGACCCGGCTGGCCCGCGGCGGCGCCGCGACCGCCTTCTACTGGAACCCGGAGACGACGGACGCCGACTGCCCCGGCTGTCTGTGGCGCCCCACCGAACTGGACGACGGCGGCAGCGCGCTGCCCATGATGGAGCTGCTGAGCCGCTTCGGCCGCGAGTTCCCGCCGGGCACCCGCTTCCGCTCGGTGGACATCGCCGCCGACGACCGGCCCAACGTGCAGGTCCTCGCCGACGACGACGCGACTCTGGTGGTCAACACCCTGGCCCGGCCGATCAAGGCGAAGGTCGACGGGCGGTCGTTCGCCATGGACGCGTACGAGGTGCGCTGGCTCAAGCGGTGACGGTGTGGGCGACATGCTCACCGACGTCGGCCTCCTCATGACATCGTCAGGAACCGCTGCACCAGCGACGCCAGCACCACCAGCAGCAGCGGCAGCGCGAACCAGTACGACGCCTGGAGCCACCGCAGCCGCCGTACGCTCGGCCGCACCGCCACCCGCACCACCTCGCGCGCCGCGAGCAGCACCATCAGCACCACCGCCGCCAGCGCGCCGGTCACCGACCACGGCGTCCAGGTGATCTGCGGACCGGCCGGGCCCGGCTTCGGCTCCGGCGCCGCTCCGCGCGGCGGCGACGCCAGCTCGTACAGCGACGCGTCGCCGTTCGACAGCACCCGGCGCAGTTCGGGGCGCTGGTCCAGGGAGCGCAGCAGCCGCTCCTGCCAGCGCGCCCCGTAACCGCCGTCCAGCTGGAGCGAGACGGACTGGCCGCGGCCCACCATCAGGTACGAGCGCGGCCCGGCGTCGCGCAGCGCCGTCACCAGCCCGCCCACCAGCACCGGGTCGCGCGGGGCGAGCGTCGGCTCGTACGCGACCCGCTCCATGTCCCGCGCGCCCCACGGCATCGCGGGGGTGACGTTGTTGACAGGGTCGTCGCTCATCCACAGCACCCGCACGGTCGGCTTGTCGTGCGCGTAGAGGTACTCCATGGCCGCGACCTCGCCGGGCCGCACCCGCTCGAACGCCTCGTTGCCCCAGCGGGCGACCAGGAAGCCGGACATCAGCGTCAGCCCCGCCACCAGGGCCGCGACCGGCGCCAGGCCCCGGCGGTCCGGCCGCACCCGCGGGAAGATCGCCAGCGCCCCGAGCACACAGGCGCCCGGCAGCGCGAACATGAAGACGCGCAGGGCCATTTCGCCGCCGTAACTCTGCATGCCGAAGCCCAGGAACGGCACGAAGGTCAGCACCAGCAGCGCCCGCTCGGTGAAACCCGCCGCGCGCCGCCGCAGCACCCCCCAGCAGGCGCACGCCAGCACCCCGCCGGCCAGCGCCACCCGCACGTACAGCACCAGCTTGTGCACACTGCTGCCGCCCTCGATCCGGCCGGAGACGGACGACGACACATTGCCGCCCACCCCGCCGACCCCGCCGAACAGCTCGTCCCAGTGGCCCGACCAGTACGGCTCCGCCAGGAAGCCGATCCAGACGACCACCATCACCCCGCACAGCAGCGGCAGCCCGTACAGATCGGAACGCCGAACCAGGACCAGCGCGGTCACCACGCCGAGCATCACGAACGGGGTCAGCTGATGCGCCGCCACCGACGCCGCGAACAGCGCGATCAGCAGCCCGAGCAGCGCCGCGCGCTGACCGCGCGTCGCCTCGGCCACCTCCGCCTCACCGGGCCTGCGCCTGCCGCCCAGCACCCGCGGTTCGCGGAACCACACCAGCAGCACGGCGACGAACACCAGATAGAAGAGGTACGTGAACCCCTGCGGCGAGAAGTAGTCCTGGCCCACCCAGCCGCTCAGGGCGAACAGCCACACCGCGGTCCACTTGGCCCGCCAGCTCGCCCGCAGCGCGCGCATCAGCACCATCAGGGGGGCGAGGTAGAGCAGCTGGATGACCGTCGGCCACCAGCGCAGCAGCGCGGTGAAGTCCCGTACGCCGCACGCCTCGGCGAGGAACGCGGCCCCGGCGAAGAAACCCGGCCAGCTCCAGCGCGCGTCGAGGTCGGGCACGGCGTCGCCGGTCCGGCCGATGTAGTCCAGGAACCCCAGGTGCTGCCACGCGGTCGGGAACCGCGGATGCGCCTCCAGCACGGCGGGCACGGCGTGCAGGGACACGACGGTGGCCAGCAGGGCGACGGTGAGCAGCGCACGGCGCTGCCGCCCGAGCGCGAGCGCACCGGCGAACACGGCGACGAGCAGCGCCGCCCCCGGCAGCGTCGGCCCGGGCAGTACGGAGACCAGCCCGAGCCCGCCCATCCGGTCCAGGTCGGCGGCGTCCAGGCCGAGCAACGGCAGCCAGTAGAGGCCGAGACCGACGGCCAGGACCGCCCACAGGACAGCCACGCTGGTCTTCGGCCGCGTCCTGCCCGTATCGCGCGGTGCCTGCGGCACGGCGGGCGCGGCAGAAGCAGCGGGTGGGGCAGAAGCAGCGGGCGCGGACGGTACGGATGGCGGGGGCGCTTCGGGCTGCGGGCCGTACCGGGCGTCGGGACGGCGCTCCGGATGGTCGAAGTCCATGCGGACGCCCAGCACCAGCGTGTCCGCGTCCAGCGCCGACCGCAGCGCCCAGCGGGTGCCGTAGCGGGCGTCGTGCGTGCCACGGGACCGCTTGGCGCGACGGTCGCCGTCCACCGCCAGATCCGCCAGATCGCCGTCGGGCGCGGTGCCGCGCTCCAGCGGCGGGGGAGGGCCGGGCGGAGGCGGAACCCGCACCGGCTCCGAAGCGGCCGGGGCCGCGGGCTGCGCCGTGACCACCCGGTACAGCTTCACCGACGCGATCGAGGCGATCACCGCCAGGCTGGAGATCTCCGCGACGCCTGCGCCCACCAGCCCCATCCGCGGCAGCAGCAGCAACGTCAGCCCCAGCACCAGCACGCACAACAGCCCCTGGAGATAGGCCAGTCCCGAGGTGCGGCTCTGCGCCCGCAGCACCGCGAAGTACACCTCGATGGCCACCCGCAGCGCCGCGCCCACCGCGAACCAGCGCAGCAGCGGCGCGGCCGCGTCCGCGTAGCCCGCCTCGAACACGCCCAGGATCTGCGGGGCGAAGACGAAGAGCCCGAGACAGACCGGCAGCATGATGCGCGCCATCCGGCGCAGCGCCGCCCGGCAGTTCTCCGCCAGCCGGGCCGGGTCGTGCGAGCCCTCGACGGTCAGCGACGCGCCCATGTTGATGGCGAGCAGATTGACCGTGCCGCCGATGGTGGTGGTGATGTAGAAGTACGCGTTGTCGGCCGCGCTGACCTGCGAGGCGACGATGACCGGCACCGCGTACACCACGGCCAGCGAGAACAGCGACCCGGTGTAGTCCCCGGCGAGGAAGCGGCCCATCTCCCGGTACGACGCGGGCCGCGCCCGGTCCTCCGTCCTCTTCACATGCCGCGGCACCAGACGCCGGAAGACCAGCCAGCCCAGCGGCAGCACGGACAGCGCGATGGAGACCACCCACGACACGAACACCCCGGCGGTCGGGATCGTGGCGGCGAGCGCGACGAGCAGCAGCAGCTTCGCCGCCAGGAACACCGTATTGCCCACCGGCACCCAGAACGCGCTGCGCAGCCCGGTGAGCACCCCGTCCTGGAGGGTCAGCAGCGACCAGCCGACGACCGCCACGACGAAGCCGATGCCGTGCACCGGGCCGTGCAGAAAGCGGTACGAGGGGCCCCAGAGGTTCAGCGTGAGCAGGAAGACCACGGCGGCGCACGCCACGACCACCGAACTGCCCGCGTAGGTGACGCCCACCAGCCGTCCCGTGGTCCGCCCGGCGACCGGGATGAACCGGGCCAGGGCGCCGGTCAGCGTCACCGCGGTGAGCCCCGCGAGGAGCTTCATCGCGGCGATGGCCGCCGAGCCCTGGCCGACCGCGTCGTCCGCGTAGTAGCGGGCCGCGGCCAGCCAGAAGCCGAGGCCGAGGACGGCCGAGATGCCCGTGTTGAGCATCAGCGCATAGGCATTGCGGAACAGCTGGCTGCCGCCGCCGGGGCCGGTCGGCGGCGGCTGCTCCGCGGCCGGCCGCGCCTCGGCGGCGGCCTCGGCCCGGGTGGTCGTGTCGGACACGGGCTCAGCGCACCTTCCCTAGAAGCTGACGTGATCTGCGGACGAGGGCATAGCCCTTGGTGAGCGCCCGGTCCCCGGCGAAGGCACGGCCGACGGCCCGGCCGTGGACCAGCCGCGCGAACGCCTCGATGCCGGTGCCGCGACGCACCGTCACCCGCCGCAGCGCGTACGGCCCCTGGCGGCGGTCCGCCAGCGCGTTGCCCACCGCGAGCGACACCCCGAACCCGGCCTCCCGCACCACCTGCCGGACCCGGCGGTCGGAGTAGCCGTAGGGATAGGCGAACGACACCGGCGGACGGCCCAGCTCGGCCTCGAGGATGTCCCGGCAGCGCACCACCTCGAAGCGGAGCCGCTCGTCGCCGAGCTGGTCGAGCTGCGGATGGGTGTGGCTGTGCCCGCCGACCTCCATCCCGGCTGCGGCGAGTTCGCGCACCTGCCCCCAGTCGAGCATCACGTCGAGCGCGCCGTCCGTCTCGTACCGGCCGCGCAGCCAGCCCGTCGAGGCGAACAGGGTGGCCGCGAAGCCGTGCCGCTCCAGGACGGGAAGGGCGTGGCGGTGCACGCCCTCGTAGCCGTCGTCGAAGGTGATCAGCACGGGGTTCGGCGGCAGCGCATCGCCCCCGCGCCAGGCGTCGGCGAGCCGCGCGCAGGTCACCGGGGTGAAGCCGGACGCGCCGAGCAGCTCCATCTGCTCGGCGAACGCCCCCGGTGAGACGGACAGCGCGTGCGTCGCCCGCGCCGGGGTGTGGGCCACGGCGTGGTACATCAGTATCGGCACCGGTCTTGTCGTCACGGGGAGCCTCCCCGGTCGGCGCCGCCCCGGCCCACATCGCGGCGGCCCGCGACCGTGCCGACCGCTGCGGCCCTCCGCCTCCCGGCGGGTCGCCGTCCCACCGTCATGCCGCCCCCTCGTGTCCCGATGGGGCGCGCCCGTCGTCGGTACGGGCGCCAGGCCCCGAAGTGCCGGACGCCGGAGACCCCGGCACCGCCGCGATCGTGAAGCGGGCACCGCCCGCCCGGCGGGCCAGGGCGGTGCCGATCAGATAGCCGCCCGCCGCGGCCGAC
>NZ_RIBZ01000255.1:0-24139 GCF_003721215.1 Streptomyces botrytidirepellens | reverse complement strand
GCCGCGGCCCAGGCCGCCAGCGCGGGCGGCACCAGGCGAAGGTCCGCCGGGCCCTCCTGGCGGGGATGGGATGCCCCGCGCGGTGAGGCGGCGGCCGCGTGCACCGGGGCGCGGGGGCGCGCCGTCCGTACGGATGTCATGGCTGAACCAGCGGGCGGAGATCGGCGAACCGGCGGTCGCCGATGCCGTTGACCTCGCGGAGTTCATCGATGGAGCGGAAACCGCCGTGCTGGGTGCGGTAGTCGAGGATGTGCCGGGCGAGGACCGGGCCGACGCCCGGCAGGGTGTCGAGCTGTTCCGCCGTCGCCGAGTTGAGGCTGATCGTCCCGCCGGAGGGTGCGCCCGGTGCGGGGCCGGAACCGGGTGCGGGGGCCGGGCCGGTGGGGGCGGGGCCTGCGGGTGCCTGGTTCGCCGGGGCGCCGACCACGATCTGCTCACCGTCCACCAGGGGTCGGGCCCGGTTCAGTCCGCTCGTGTCCGCGCCCGGGCGCGCACCGCCCGCCGCCTTGATCGCGTCGGCGACCCTGGCCCCGGACGGCAGTTGCCGCAGCCCGGGGCGGCGGACCTTGCCCGTCACATCGACCACGACCGCCCGGCTTCCCGCGCCAACGGTCGACCGCTCCCCGGTCGTCGGTCCCGCTGCCGCACGCGCGGGTTCGGGTTCGGGTGCCCGTACGGTCTGCGGGCGGCCGCTCCAGAAGTGGTAGACCGCGAAGGCCACCGCGACGACGAGGGCGACCGCCAGCGCGACGACGGTCCGTAACTCCATGCCGCAGCGCAGCTGAAGCCACAGCGGAAGGCGTTCACGCAACGCCAGCCGCATCCGGTCGCGGCGGCGCAGCGTCTGGCTGCCGCCGGTGTCGGTCTTCTCGTCCGCGCCCTCGTCCACCGGTTCGTCCTCGGCCTCCGGCGCGGCCCAACGCGGCACACGACGCCGCGCCGCACCGCCCGCCCCCTCGTCCGAGGGCGCGCCCGCGTCTTCGCCCGAGCCGACGGCCGCCCCGGCCACCCCTGCGCCGGTTCCCCTGCCGGCAGGCCTCCGGCCCGGAACGGGCACCGCGTCCAGCGCGGAGACCGGAACGCGGGACGCCTCCGAAGCGGACGCCGCCCCGGAGCCGGGCGCCTGGTTCAAGGCGGACACCGGCCCCGACGCCCGAGTCGAACCCGATGCGGGAGCCGGACCGGCAGCGGACACCGCAAGCCGGGCGGAGAGCGGCACCGGAGCGCGTGGCGGCGTCGAAACGGACTCCCGGCCCGGGGCAGTTGTCGCCCCTGGGGTGGACGACCCGTCCGAAGCCGGCGCCAGCCCTGAGCCGGGCGCCTGGCCCGGAGCGGGCGTGGGGGACGACCTCGGAGTGGGCAGGCGGTTCGGGCTTCGGATGGGTGGGGTCGGGGTGGGCCCTTCACCTCGGGTGGGGAAGAGGGCCGCCGCGCGGGCGCTGCGGGGTGGTGGGGCGGCGCGGGGCGCTGCCAGGCGGTGGCGGCCGCGGGGCGGTCGCGTCGTCACGGTGCGTGATCGTGTCCTCATGCCGACCGACCGTAGGCGCCTTCGTCCGACCCCGCTGAGCAGCGCCGATTCCCGGGGATAACCCACGGTGTGTGGAAAACTCCGTCACCCGAACGAGTCCGCTACCGCGGAGAAACCACCGCGCCCAGCAGCCCCGGTCCGGTGTGCGCCCCGATCACCGCGCCCACCTCGCTCACGTACAGCTCAGCGAGTCCCGGGATCCGCTCCCGGAGCCGCTCCGCGAGGGCGGTCGCGCGCTCCCCTGCCGCGAGGTGCTGGACGGCGATGTCCACCGGCCTCTGCCCCGCCCGCTCCACCACGATCTCCTCCAGCCGGGCGATGGCCTTGGATGCGGTGCGGACCTTCTCCCGCAGTTCGATCCGGCCGTCGTCGAGCTGGAGCAGCGGTTTGACCGCGAGTGCGGAGCCCAAGAGGGCCTGCGCCGCGCCGATGCGGCCGCCGCGGCGCAGATAGTCGAGGGTGTCGACGTAGAAGTAGGCCGCGGTGCCGTCGGCCCGCTTCTGGGCCGCCGCGACGGCCTCGTCCAGCGTGCCGCCGCCCTCCGCGGCCTCCGCCGCCGCCAGTGCGCAGAAGCCGAGCGCCATCGCGACCATGCCGCTGTCCACCACCCGGACCGGTACGGGCGCGTCCTGTGCGGCGAGCACCGCCGCGTCGTAGGTGCCGGAGATCTCGGCGGACAGGTGCAGCGAGACGATGCCGGTCGCGCCCTCGGCCGCGGCCGCGCGGTAGGCGTCCGCGAAGGTCTCCGGGCTGGGCCGGGACGTGGTCACGGGCTTGCGCTTCTGGAGGGCCTCCGCGAGCGACAGGGCCGAGATCTCGGTCCCTTCCTCCAGCGCCCGGTCTCCGAGCACCACCGTCAGCGGCACGGCGGTGATGCGATGCCGCTCCATCGCCTCCTGCGGCAGGTAAGCCGTTGAATCGGTCACGATCGCGACATGGCGGGACATGACTGGGAGATTATCCGGGGAAGCCCCGGGCCGACAGCGCGACCCCACTGGATGATCACCGACCCTACCGGTAAGCCCGCGTTCAGGCGGTGTTCTCGGGGCGGGAGGACTCCTGCCAGGGCTTCTGCCAGGAATGCGGCTGCGGCCGGGGGGTGGGCTCGAGGGAGGGCGGTGAGGGCTGTTCCTGCTGGTGGGGTGCGGGCTCGCCCGGCGAAGACCCGGGCACGGACCCCGGCTCCGACGCCGCCCGCGGGCCCGACGCGGGTTCCGACGCCGCCCGCGGGCCCGAGGCGGCACGCGGCTCCTCCACCGTCCAGTGCCGCAGCGCCCCCGCCTCCATCTCGATCTCGCGCCCCAGCGCGTCCAGCTCGTCGTGGGCGAACCGCTGGGCCCGCTCCCGCACCGCCCAGCGCAGGGAGTCCGCGGAGTGGGTGATCCGCTCCGTGCGCTCCCGCAGCTCGGGGAGCAGGGCGGCGAGGCGGGTCTTGTCGGGCTCGCGCTCCAGCCGCTTCAGGTCGTCGTCCAGCTCGCGGCCGTGCGCGCCGAGCCGCTGGAACAGGTTCAACGACTCCGCCACGGAGCGGTCTTGGCCCGCCACCGCGTGCAGGGCCTGCTCGGTCGCGGACATCGACGTACGCAGCGACAGCCGCAGCTCGGCCAGCTCACCGGCCGCGCCCGGCCGGGAGAACTGGCGGGCCCGGAGCCGGGTGTCCTCGACCGTGCGGCGGGCCTGGTCCACGGTGCGGTCGAGGCTGCGCTTGGCCGTCCGGACCACCCGCACCGTGACATAGGCGCCGCTCACGATGAACAGGACGAAAAGCAGCAACAGGATCCAGATGGCTTCCATGTGCGCTCCTTCGGGCGGCGGTCACCGCGGTGGCAGCTGTCCTCCCAGCGTAAACGGACCGGGCGGGCCCGGGGTTCCTGACGAACCCCCAGCCCGCCCCTACGGGTCACCCCGAGCCGTCAGGCCGGGACGATGTTCACCAGCTTCGGCGCCCGCACGATGACCTTGCGGATGCCCGCGCCGTTCAGCGCCGCGACCACCGCCGGGTCGCCCAGGGCCTGCGCCTCCAGCTCCTCGTCGGAGACCGACGGGGCGACCTCCAGCCGGGCCTTGACCTTGCCCTTGACCTGGACCACGCAGGTCACCGTCTCGTCCACGACGTACGCCGGGTCGGCGACCGGGAACGACTCGTGGACGACCGAAGCGTCGTGGCCCAGCTTGCGCCACAGCTCCTCGGCGATGTGCGGGGCCAGCGGCGCGATCAGCAGCACCAGCCGCTCGGCGATCGAGCGCGGCACCTCGCGCACCTTGGTGACGTGGTTGTTCAGCTCGGTGATCTTGGCGATGGCGGTGTTGAAGCGCAGGCCCACCATGTCCTGGCGGACCCCGTCGATCGCCTTGTGCAGGGCGCGCAGCGTGTCCTCGTCGGGCTCCGCGTCGACGACGGTGACCTCGCCGGTGGCCTCGTCCACGACGTTCCGCCACAGCCGCTGGAGCAGCCGGTACTGACCGACGACCGCGCGGGTGTCCCAGGGGCGCGAGACGTCCAGCGGGCCCATGGCCATCTCGTACAGGCGCAGCGTGTCGGCCCCGTACTCGGCGCAGATCTCGTCCGGGGTGACGGCGTTCTTCAGGGACTTGCCCATCTTGCCCAGCAGACGGGTGACCTTCTCGCCCTGGTACCAGTACGCCCCGTCGCGCTCCTCGACCTCGGCGGCCGGGACGGCGATGCCGCGGCTGTCCCGGTAGACGTACGCCTGGATCATGCCCTGGTTGTACAGCTTGTGGAACGGCTCGGCCGACGAGACGTGCCCCAGGTCGAACAGCACCTTGGACCAGAAGCGGGCGTACAGCAGGTGCAGCACGGCGTGCTCGGCGCCGCCGACGTACAGGTCGACGCCGCCGTGCGGCTGGCCGTCGCGCGGGCCCATCCAGTAGCGCTCGGTGCCGGGGTCGACCAGCTGCTCGCTGTTGTGCGGGTCCAGGTAGCGCAGCTCGTACCAGCAGGAGCCGGCCCAGTTGGGCATGGTGTTGGTCTCGCGGCGGAACGGCCGCGGGCCGCGTCCGTCGCCCAGGTCCAGCACCACGTTGACCCACTCCTCGTTCCGGGACAGCGGGGTCTCCGGGGAGGTGTCGGCGTCGTCGGGGTCGAAGGTGCGCGGCGAGTAGTCCTCGACCTCGGGCAGCTCCAGCGGCAGCATCGACTCGGGCAGCGCGTGGGCCACGCCGTCCTCGTCGTAGACGATCGGGAAGGGCTCGCCCCAGTAGCGCTGACGGCTGAACAGCCAGTCGCGCAGCCGGAAGTTGACGGTGCCCTCGCCGATGGCGCGGGCCTCCAGCCACTCGGTGATCCGGGCCTTGGCCTCGGTCACGCCCAGGCCGTCCAGGGAGACGCCCTCACCCGCCGAGTTGACGATCTTGGCGTCGTACGAGGCGAACGCGTCGTCCCAGGTCGACGGGTCGGTGCCGCGGTCGTCCGAGGGCTCGACGACGCAGCGCATCGGCAGCTCGAAGGCGCGGGCGAAGGCGAAGTCACGGCCGTCGTGCGCCGGAACGGCCATGATCGCGCCGGTGCCGTAGCCCATCAGCACGTAGTCGGCGATGAAGACCGGCACCCGGTCGCCGCTGACCGGGTTGACCGCATACGCACCGGTGAAGACGCCGGTCTTGTCCTTGGCCTCGGCCTGCCGCTCCACGTCCGACTTGGCCGCGGCCTGCTTGCGGTACGCGTCGACGGCCGCGGCCGGGGTGGCGTGCCCGCCGGTCCACACGTCGTGGGTGCCCTCGGGCCAGGCGGCCGGGACGATGGAGTCGACCAGGTCGTGCTCGGGCGCCAGCACCATGTAGGTCGCGCCGAACAGGGTGTCCTGGCGGGTGGTGAAGACCGTGATCTTCGCGTCGGGGTGGTCCTGCACCGGGAAGTCGACGCGGGCGCCCTCGCTGCGGCCGATCCAGTTGCGCTGCTGGAGCTTGATGGCCTCGGGCCAGTCCAGCGCGTCCAGGTCGTCCAGCAGCCGGTCCGCGTAGGCGGTGATCCGCATGTTCCACTGGCGCAGCTTGGCCTTGAAGACCGGGAAGTTGCCGCGCTCGGAGCGGCCGTCGGCGGTGACCTCCTCGTTGGCCAGCACGGTACCCAGGCCGGGGCACCAGTTGACGGGCGCGTCCGAGGCGTACGCCAGGCGGTATTCGCCCAGGACGTCGGCGCGCTCGGCCTCGGTCAGCCCGTCCCAGGGGCGCCCGTCGGGGGTGGCGCGCTCACCGGAGGCGAACTGCGCGGCCAGGGTGTCGATCGGGCGCGCCTTCTTCGCCTCCGGGTCGTACCAGGAATTGAAGATCCGCAGGAAGATCCACTGGGTCCACTTGTAGTAGTCCGGGTCGATCGTGGCGAAGGAGCGGCGCGGGTCGTGGCCCAGGCCCAGGCGGCGCAGCTGGCGCCGCATGTTGTCGATGTTGGCCTCGGTGCTGACCCGGGGGTGGGTACCGGTCTGCACCGCGTACTGCTCGGCGGGCAGGCCGAAGGCGTCGAAACCCAGGGTGTGCAGGACGTTGTGGCCCGTCATGCGGTGGTAGCGGGCGTACACATCGGTGGCGATGTAGCCCAGCGGATGGCCCACGTGCAGTCCCGCCCCCGAGGGGTACGGGAACATGTCCATGACGAACTTCTTCGGCCGGGCCACGACGTCGGCGTCACCGGCCAGGTCGCCGCCCGGGTTGGGCGCGTCATACGTGCCGTTCGCGTCCCAGAAGTCCTGCCAGCGGGCCTCGATGTCAGCGGCCAGCGCGGCCGTGTAGCGGTGCGGCGCGGCCACCTCGGCTGCGGCATTGGTCTCGCTCATGATCCTCAAAGCTCCATTGGTCGTCTCTGCCCGCGGTACAGGCCGATTCCCTCTTGTCCGGTGAAACAAAAAGGCCCCTCGCACAGGAGGGGACGCCGCGCCGATGCCGACCGGAGATGATCGCGGTCGGGACTGATCAGCGCGGCCCGCTAAGCAGAAGGCGTACGGCACGCATGGGGTCAGGTTACCGCAGGACACCGAGGACCCGCATCGAGGTAGTACGAGGGCGGGGAAAGGAGAAGCGGGCCGTCCGCATAGGACGGCCCGCTCCTGGGATTGTGGAGCTAAGGAGAATTGAACTCCTGACCTCCTGCATGCCATGCAGGCGCTCTACCAACTGAGCTATAGCCCCAGGTCTTGCTGTTCCGCCCGGTTCCCCTCGGCGGCATCGCCTACATTACACGGACGCCCCGGGCTTTAGCCAAATCGATTGCCGCGGGGGCCCTGCCCCGTGCCCCTCACGCCGTGGCGAACGAGTAGAAACGCTTCAGCGTGCAGTGCTCTTCGAGGAGCCGACCGTAGATCGGCTCGCCCTCCAGCTCCCGGTACGTCTCGATCGGGTCGCCCTTGATGATCAACGCCTGGGCGCACTCCGCGCACCAGTACTGATAGTCGGAGTTGAGCGGCTCCATGTCGCGGACGATGGGTGTGCCGCCACCGCACCAGTCACATTTCCGGCTGTGTGCTCCCATGTCACTCAGCTCCAGCTGTGGCCGCAGGCCGTACACACGTAGGAAACACCGCCGTTGTCACCGAGTACCTGAGCCACGTTGCCGGAGCCGCAGGACGGGCATTCGATGCCCTCCCGAGCTGTCTCGGAAAGGTCCTCGAACGCGTCGAGGATGCTGGTCGGCATCCCACCCGTCCCTCCCCATCGGACTATCGGCCCTGCGCCCCCGCCGGCGGTCCGATTCTGCCACGGGGCGACGCCCAGGTCAGCGGAGATGCAACAGACGCCTCACCAGACTCACAAGCGCCCCGCACACCGCCACTTCCGCCGAGCTCACGCACTCGGTGCGGTGTCGTCCAACCTACCCAGGAAGATCGCACCGAACCCAGCCACCCCGGCGACAGGCCAAGTTGAGCCGACGTCAACAGGGGGGAGGCCGGAGGCGAGATAGACGGCAGTCCGTTTGGAGCCGCACGCAAACGCGCGCAAACGCACACAAAAGCGGCGATCCCGCCTCCCTCACCGGGAGACGGGATCGCCGCCATCTGTGGAGCTAAGGAGAATTGAACTCCTGACCTCCTGCATGCCATGCAGGCGCTCTACCAACTGAGCTATAGCCCCGCTGCTCTCCGCGCCGCTGCGCTTCGAACAAGAAGGAGCTTAGCCGGTGACCAGCCGGAAAAGGAAATCGAGCCGGGAGGGGTCTGCTGGTCGTCGTCCAGCCGCTGGTCGTCGTCTAGTCGTCGTCGCCGAGGACGGGCTCGGGGAGGGATCCGGCGTTGTGCTCCAGCAGCCGCCAGCCGCGGGCACCCTCGCCCAGCACCGACCAGCAGCAGTTCGAGAGGCCGCCGAGCGCCTCCCAGGTGTGCGGCTCCAGGCCGAGCAGCCGCCCGATCGTGGTGCGGATCGTGCCGCCGTGGCTGACCACCACGAGCGTGCCGCCGTCGGGCAGCTTCTCGGCGGCCTCCAGCACGACCGGTGCCGCCCGGTCGGCGACCTCGGACTCCAGCTCGCCGCCGCCGCGCCGCACCGGCTCGCCGCGCTTCCACGCCGCGTACTGCTCGCCGAACCGCTCGATGATCTCCTCGTGCGTGAGCCCCTGCCACTCACCGGCGTAGGTCTCCCGCAACCCGGCGTAGTGGTCGACCGTGAGCCCGGTCACGGTCGCCAGCTCGGCGGCGGTCGCCATGACCCGCTTGAGGTCGGAGGCGACGATCGCGTCCGGCCGCAGTCCGGCCAGCAGCCGGGCCGCGCGGTGGGCCTGCGCGACGCCGGTGTCGGTCAGCTCGATGTCCAGGGAGCCCTGGAAACGGCGCTCGATGTTCCAGGCCGTCTGGCCGTGCCGCCACAGGACTATGCGGCGGCCGCGGCCGCTCATGGTGCCGTTCAGCTCAGCTCACCGCCCGCACCGCCGTCCGGGCCCTGGGCCTGCGCGTACTCCTCCGCCTTGCCGCGGGTGGCCTGGGCGTCGGCGGGCAGCTCCAGCTGCGGGCAGTCCTTCCACAGCCGCTCCAGGGCGTAGAAGACCCGCTCCTCGCTGTGCTGCACGTGCACCACGACGTCCACGTAGTCCAGCAGCACCCAGCGGGCCTCGCGGTCGCCCTCGCGGCGGACCGGCTTGGCGCCGAGGTCCTTGTTCAGCCGCTCCTCGATCTCGTCGACGATGGACTTCACCTGGCGGTCGTTGGGCGCCGAGGCCAGCAGGAAGGCGTCGGTGATCGAGAGCACGTCGCTGACGTCGTACGCGATGATGTCGTGCGCGAGCTTGTCGGCGGCCGCCTGGGCGGCGGCGTTGATGAGCTCGATGGAGCGGTCCGTGGCGGTCACAGGCGAGGCTTTCCGGTCGGTGGGGACCCTCAGGGTCTGGCACCCCAAGGGTCTCACGCCCCACCGTCACGGCTCTCGGCCCTTCCCCCGTGACCGCCGTGACTCTCCTGACTCTTCCGGCTCTCCGCCGCGCGTGACGCAAGGCCCGTGACGCAAGACCGCCCGTGACGCAGGACCGCCCGTGACGCCGAGGCCGCCCGTGGGCGCGGTCAGCCCTGGGGGTCGTAGTCCGCGCCGAGGACCACCGTGACGTCCGCGTTGGCGGCGCCCTTGCCCTTGGCGACCGAGGTCGCGGGCAGTCCGAGGGTCTTGGCGACCTCCTTGGCCTGTCCGGCCTGCTTGGCGTCCGCGTACGTCACCCGCGAGGTCTGCTGCGGAGTGCCCCCCTCCGTGGCGGCGACGACCGTGAAACCGCCGTTGACCAGCGCGACCCGGGCGGCACCCGAGGCGTCCTGGCCCCCGCCCGCGCTGGTCACGCTCACCCGTGCCGCGGAGCCCGGGTCGGTGTTCTTCACCGTGCCGCCGAGGACGCTCTTGACCACCCGGTCCGTCGCCCGGCTGCTGAGCGTCCCGTCGCCCTGGACCGGCAGCATCATCGTGTCGTAGTCGCCGCCCTTGGCCTGCCCGGCGAGCCGCGCCAGCGAGGCGCCGAGCTGCTGCTCGGACAGCGACGGGTCGGGGATCTGCGCCAGCTGCTCGACGGTCTTGGTGGCGCCGCCGGTATCGCTGGAGACCTTCTTCAGGGTGGCGTCCATGACCTGTCCGAACCGGGCGAGCTGCTTGGTCTGCGCCTCGCCCGGGGCCCGGTAGGTGGCGTACGCCACAGCCGCCTGACCGCTCAGCACCTGCTCCTTGCCCCGCTTGACCATCGGGCTCTCGCCCTTCCGGGCGGACGGGACGGTGGTGTCGGTGTCCAGGGTGATGCCGCCGACCAGCTCGACGAGGTTCTCCAGATAGGGCGTGTCCAGCCGCCAGGTGCCCTGGATCTTCGAGCCCAGCAGGGTGGACAGGGAGTCGCGGGTGGCGTCGGAGCCCTCGTCGGTCACCGACTTGCCGAGCGTGGTGGAGCCGCCGTCCTCGGTGGAGACGGACAGCGCGTTCGGCAGCAGGACGGTGGTGCCCTTCTTGGTGGTCTCGTTGTCCACCAGCAGCGCGGTGGAGGTACGGCCGCCCTTCAGCTCGCGCAGATGGACGACGATCACGTCCCGCTTCTGCGGGCCACCGGCCGCCGCCTGGGCGTCGCCGTCGGCGGAGAGACCGGGCAGCTTGCCCGCGTACCAGAGGTAGCCGACGCCGCCCACGGCGGCCAGGACCAGCACCACGACGAGCGCGACGAACCGGTTGCGGCCCTTGCGGCGGCGCTCGTCACGCCGCTCGGAGCGGGTCTCGGCGAACTTCAGCCAGTCGATGACGTCTTCGGAGTCCTCGTCGGGCTCCTCGACGAAGGAGAACTGCTCGGTGCGGTACTCCTCGCCCTCCGCGTCCGGTCCGGACTTGCCCGCGCCGCCGGGCTTCCGGGGCCCTCCCCCGTCGGGAGCCGCGGCCGGAGCCGGGGCGCCGGAAGACGGCTGCTGCCGGTCCAGCTCGGCCAGCTCCTCGTACGGGTTCGGCTCGTCCTCCTCGGGCGCGGCGGGCTGGGCGGGCTGGGCGGGCTGCGCGGGCACGGCGTAGTCGTAGCCCTGCTGGACGTACTGCCCCTGCTGCCCCGGCTGCTGGACGTACTGCTCCTGCTGCCCCTGCTGCGGATACTGCTCCTGCTGCCCCTGCTGCGGATACTGCTCCTGCTGCCCCTGCTGCGGATAGGGCTGCTGCTGCCCGTAGTACGGGTCGTATGGCTGCGTCTGCGGATGCTGCGCGGGGGCCTGCTGCGCCTGCTGGGCGGCCTGGCCGTACGGGTCGTACCCGTAGCCGTAGCCGTCCTGCTGCCCCTGATGCTGCCCGTAGTACGACGACGGGTCGTAACCCTGCTGCGTCCCCTGCGGCTGGTACACCGGCTGCCCATAGGCGTCGTAGCCGTAGATCTGCGGCTCCTGGGCATACGGATCCCGCGCGTACGGGTCGTACGGGTCCTGTCCGTCGTTCACCGGTACCCCTTCAGCAGTCGTGCCGGTACAGCTCTCGCTTGTCGATGTACCGCACCACACCGTCCGGCACCAGGTACCAGACGGGTTCGCCGTGTGCGACACGCGCCCGGCAGTCCGATGACGAGATCGCCAGCGCCGGCACCTCGACCAGCGACACCCCGCCCTCCGGCAACCCCGGGTCGGCCAGTATGTGCCCGGGCCGCGTCACGCCGATGAAGTGGGCGAGCGAGAACAGCACTTCGGCATCGCGCCAGGTGAGGATCTGGGCGAGCGCGTCCGCTCCGGTGATGAAGAACAGGTCCGCGTCACCGTTCAGCGCGCGCAGGTCCCGGAGCGTGTCGGTGGTGTACGTCGCACCGCCGCGGTCGATGTCGATACGGCTGACCGAGAACTGCGGATTCGACGCGGTCGCGATGACCGTCATCAGATAGCGGTCCTCCGCCGGGGAAACCTTTTTGTGGCTCTTCTGCCACGGCTGCCCGGTCGGCACGAACACGACCTCGTCCAGGTGGAACTGCGACGCCACCTCGCTCGCCGCGACCAGGTGACCGTGATGGATCGGGTCGAACGTCCCGCCCATCACACCGAGCCGCCGCTTGGCCGGCCCCTTCTCCTCTTCCATGCGTGCAGACCCTACTGGGCCCGGCTCGAAACCGGGGCCCTGAGAGGCAACGGCCTTAAGGTCAGCGGTCCCGGTTGAAGCGCGTGGTGATCCACAGCAACAGGAACAGGATGACGAGAGCCGCGCCGCCGGTCATGAAGGGGCTGATGCTCGGGTGAGTATCGGTGTGGTGCTCACCGCCCTCGGCCGCGAGGGTGGTCAGGGCGGCATGTGCGGTGCTGAAAGCGCTCATCGCAGGCGATACCTATCCGGGTCTCGGCGTCACGTCACGTCCGCCACATCGTATGCGAGCCGGATTCCGGGCTTGCCCTCAGTCCGCCCTTGAGCCCGCTCTCAGTCCTGTTTGTACCCGCGCAGCAGGAACCAGGCGACCAGGACGGATCCCACGACGCCGACGACGATGACGGTGCGCAGCAGCGCTCCCGGTCCCTGGTCCTTGGAAGTGGCGGCAAGCACGGCGGTGAGGCCAGTCATATCGGGCATGTCTCCACGCTAGCCCCCCGCCGCGCAGGGCCTAAGGTGGGGTCCGCCAGGGGGGACGGGCACGACCGAGGCAGTCCGGCGAACAGTCCGCACGAGGGGGACCAATGAGCGACAGCCACACGCACGGGACCGGCGGCGACGGGAGCGGCACCGGAGAGGGACGTGAGCATGTGCCCAGCCGCGAGAGGCGGCGCTTTCCGGGCATTTCCTCGCGGGCGTACGAGCATCCGGCCGACCGCTCGGCGCTGGTCGCGCTGCGCAAGCTGACCGGCTTCGACACCGTCTTCAAGGCGCTGAGCGGGCTGCTGCCCGAGCGCAGCCTGCGGCTGCTGTACCTGTCCGATTCGGTGCGGGTGAGCGACCGGCAGTTCGCCCACCTCCACGACATGCTGCGGGACGCCTGCTACATCCTCGACCTGGAGCAGGTCCCGGCGATGTACGTCACCCAGGACCCGAAGCCGAACGCGATGTGCATCGGCATGGACGCGCCGATCATCGTGCTGACCACCGGGCTGGTGGAGCTGCTCGACGAGCAGGAGATGCGGGCGGTCATCGGCCACGAGGTGGGCCACGCGCTGTCCGGGCACGCCGTCTACCGGACGATACTGCTGTTCCTGACCAACCTCGCGCTGAAGGTCGCCTGGATCCCGCTCGGCAATGTGGCGGTGCTGGCCCTGGTGACGGCGCTGCGCGAGTGGTTCCGCAAGTCGGAGCTGTCGGCGGACCGGGCGGGGCTGCTGGTCGGGCAGGACCTGCGGGCCTCGATGCGCGGGCTGATGAAGCTCGCGGGCGGCCACCATCTGCACGAGATGAACGTGGACGCCTTCCTGGAGCAGGCCGAGGAGTACGAGAACAGCGGCGATCTGCGGGACTCCGTACTCAAGATCCTGAACATGCTGCCGCGCAGCCACCCGTTCACCACCGTGCGCGCCGCCGAGCTGAAGAAGTGGGCCGCGAGCCGGGACTTTCAGCGGCTCATGGACGGCCACTACCCGCGCCGCGAGGAGGACAAGGACACCTCGGTCGGCGACTCCTTCCGGGAGTCGGCGAGCCACTACGCGGAGTCGGTCCGCACCAGCAAGGACCCGCTGATCGCGTTCGTACGGGACGTGGCGGGCGGCGCCGGGGACCTGGGCAGCAAGCTGCGCGACCGGTTCGCCGGCGGCGGCAGGCCGGGCGGGGACGCCACCGAGGGCACGCCCCCGCGGGACGGCCAGGAAGGCCGGGACGGCGGGGAGGGCCGGGATGGCCGGGATGGCCGGGATGGCCGGGAGGGTTCCGAGGGGGACGAACCGCCCCGGTCCTGAGGTCTACGGGCTGGTCTACGGGCTGGTGGGCTGCGTGCCCGGGGAGAGCACGCCGCAGAGGGAGACCGGGGTGCGGCCCGGGGCGTACGGGTCGGTGCCCATCGGGGAGTCGTTCCGGACGCTCTGCCCGGCCACCAGCGGCCGCAGATAGCCGGAGGCGTTCGCGGCGCACGCCTGCGGGCCCGCCAGTACGGAGCTGTGCACCAGCTCCACCCGGTGGTCGCGCAGATCGCCGCGGTCGAAGCGGAACCGGGTCTCCCGGCGCACCGTGTACAGCGAGGCGTGGTCCGGGGCCCGCTCGTGTGCCCGCTGGACCGCGTAGACGAAGACGTGGTCGGCGCTGACCTCCAGGGTCGAGGGGGTGCGCTCGACGACCGTCAGCGTGCCGCGCACCCGCACCGGGGCATTGGCCAGCGTCACCTCGGCCGGGTTGAAGCGGGTCAGCCAGCCGGTGGCCGCATGGCGGCCGTCGTCGACCGGGTGTTCGAAGCTCTGGTCGAACTGGACCTGCTGGGCGGGGTCGAGCAGCAGCCGCACCGTCTGCACCGGGCCGCCGGTGAGCACGCCCGGGTCGAGGGCCGACTTGACCACGTAGTCCTTGGCCGTGGTGAGCGCCGTCATCACCTGGCTCTCCGAGAACCCCTGGGTGCGCCGCACGGCGGGCAGGGTGACCCCCTCGGCGCCGACGCGGAACTGGGCGGCCGGGCTCTCCCGGAACAGCTCCGCGGGCCGCCCGCCGGGCACCTCACCGCGCGGCGACAGCGGCACCACGCTGCTGCGCAGCGGCTCGACGGCCTGCGGCTCGGGGGCCTGGTAGGGGTGGCGTACGCCCATGTAGACGGCCGCCGCGAAGGCGAAGGCGATCAGCAGGACGAGGACGACGGCCTGCCGCGATGCCCCGGCGCGGGCCCAGGCGTGGCGGCTGCGCACCGCGCGGGAGTGATCGTCCATGCGCTCCTGGGCGGAGAACTCCTGGAGGCGGGCAGCACGAACGAAGGACTCGTCGAACACGACGGAGCGGTACTCGTCCTCACCACCTCCCGGGACGCCCTCGGGTGTCCCCTCGGGAGGGTCTCCACGCCCGGTCATACCTCAAGAGTAGGTCGCCGGGGGCAGCGGTAAACGCCGTGGTACTCCACAACTTCACGCACAGTACGGAGGAAACGCCGCATAGGGCGCGACGTGCTACGGGGATGTGACGGGGGATGTGACGGACGACGCCGTCACGGAGTGCGCGGCACGATGGAGGCGGGCGGTGCCTCGCGCTCGGCAGCCCTGGACGGCATGGACGGCACACTGCCCGGCCGCCCCGCGGGCGTGCCGTCGACCCCGCTGGTGGCGGGCGGCGGGGCCGGGTCCTGCCGGTTGCCCGAGGTGCCGCGGTAGACCGCCGTGAAGGCCAGCGCGACCACCCCGATGCCCATCAGGACGGCCAGCAGCCAGGCCACCGGGCGGTGCCAGCGGGCATGGCCGCGGTAGGGCCGCCCGGCGCTCCCGTAGCGCCCGTACGGGCCGTAGGAGCCGTCCAGCTCGCGGCCCGGGCCGAAGCGGCCGTCCGGGTCGGCATAGTCGTCGTACGGGCCGTCCCCGAACTCACCCTCCGGACCGTACGCGTCGTCGAACAGCTCGTCCTCGGGGGACACTCCGGCCCTGCCGCGCCGGGACGCCTCGGCCTCGGCACGGGCCTGCGCGGCGGCCAGCATCCGCTCGATGGCGGTGGGTTCATGGATGACGGCGGACCGTACGAAGTCCTCGTCGAAGACCACGGTGGCGAACTCGTCGTTCGCCTCTCCGTGGCTGCGCTCGTCGGGCTCGTCGCCGTCCGGGAACGGCTTGCCCCCCACGTCGTCCGGCACCCGTTCAGAGTAGACCGGACGGGTCAATTTGGGCAGGGCAAAATGGCATTCGAGGGAAGATCCACCCGTTGACCTCGGGATTCGACCATCCCCCTAACGGGTGACTCAGCGAGTGTGTCCGTCGCCGGTGACGATGTACTTGGTCGACGTCAGCTCGGGCAGTCCCATCGGGCCCCGGGCGTGGAGCTTCTGGGTGGAGATGCCGATCTCGGCGCCGAAGCCGAACTGGCTGCCGTCCGTGAAACGCGTGGACGCGTTCACGGCGACCGTGGTGGAGTCCACCAATTGGGTGAAGCGGCGGGCGGCCGCCTGCGACGTCGTGACGATGGCCTCGGTGTGACCGGAGGACCACAGGCCGATGTGGGCCACCGCGGCCTCCAGGGAGTCCACGACCGCCGCGGCGATGTCGTACGACAGGTACTCGGTCTCCCAGTCCTCCATCGCCGCCGGCACGACCGTGGCCTTCGTCCCCTCGGCCTCGGCCAGCGCCTGCACCCGCTCGTCGGCGTGCACCGTGACACCGGCCGCCGCCAGCGCCTCCAGGGCGCGCGGCAGGAACTCCGCNGCCGCCGCCAGCGCCTCCAGGGCGCGCGGCAGGAACTCCGCGGCGATGTCCTGGTGCACCAGCAGCGTCTCCGCCGCGTTGCACACGCTGGGGCGCTGGGCCTTGGAGTTCACCAGGATGTCCACGGCCATGTCGAGGTCGGCCTGCGCGTCCACGTACACATGGCAGTTGCCGGTGCCGGTCTCGATGACCGGAACCGTCGACTCCTCGACCACCGTACGGATGAGCGAGGCACCGCCACGCGGAATCAGCACGTCCACCAGGCCGCGGGCGCGCATCAGCTCGCGCACCGACTCCCGGCTCTCCCCCGGCACCAACTGAATCGCGTCCGCGGGCAGTCCGGCGCCGCCGACGGCGTCGCGCAACACCTTCACCAGCGCGCTGTTCGAGTGGTACGCCGACGAAGAACCGCGCAGCAGGACGGCGTTGCCCGACTTCAGGCACAGCGCGGCGGCGTCCACCGTGACGTTCGGGCGGGCCTCGTAGATGATGCCGACGACGCCCAGCGGGACGCGCACCTGGCGCAGGTCGATGCCGTTGGGCAGCGTCGAACCGCGCACCACCTCGCCGACCGGGTCCGGCAGCGCGACCACGTCGCGGACATCGGAGGCGATGGCCCGCACCCGCTCCGGGGTGAGGGTCAGCCGGTCGACGATCGCCTCGCTCGTGCCCGCCTCCCGGGCCCGCTCCACATCGGTGGCGTTGGCCTCGACGATCTCCTTCGTCCGCACCTCCAGCGCGTCGGCCATCGCCAGCAGCGCGTCGTCCTTGAGGGCACGCGGCAGCGGGGCGAGGTCGACGGCCGCGGCGCGCGCCCGGTAGGCGGTCTGGAGCACCGGGGACTTCGGCCAGGGGTCGGTGAGCGGCGACGTGGGTGCGCTGGTCATGCGAGCAGCCTACTGAGCCGAGCGCGGCGACCCGATGGGTATTCCGCTCTTCGAGATGGTCTTCTCACATCTCGAAGCGGCTCCGAAGCGGTCCCGAAGCGCACGGGCCCCTTCGGGCAGGTCCCCTCAGAAGGGGTGCACACCCACCGGGGACGCCGGTGGCGGCCCGTATCCCTCCGCGATGCGCTGGTGATACGTATCACGGTCGATGACCTCGAGTCCCACGATCTCCCATGGCGGCAGCTTGGCCGTGGAACGGTGCTCGCCCCACAGCCGCAGCGCCACCGCCGCCGCGTCGTGCAGATCACGCGCCTCTTCCCAGTAACGGATCTCGGCGTGATCGTTGGCGTAGCGGCTGGTCAGCAGGAAGGGGTGGTCATGGGCCAGCTGCTCCAGAGCGCGCCGGACCTCCCGCAGCGGCGCCTCGGCACCCGAGACGCTCAGCGTGATGTGCCACAGCCGGGACACCTCGACGCGCCGCTTGCCCTGCGTCGTCGCGTCCTCCGTCCCGGCATCGCCCGTCCCGGCGCCGTTCGCACCGACACCGTTCAACCCGACACTGGTCAGGGTGCGCTCCGCCGCCCCTCGGGGCGGCGCCCCCGGGCGCCCTCGTCTCACCGGCGGCCTCCTGTAGCTCGCTGCTCCGCTCACGCGCGGGCGGAGCACTGTGGCGGTGGTGCTGTACCTCCACCGCGGGCCCGCTGCCCGCGCGACCCCGTTGAACAAAGTTGACCAGTCCTCGCGCGGCGGCGGGGCGTTTTTGCGGAAGGTAAGCCCTCCTTTTTTGGGGCTCGGTTCGCCTCCGGGGCGCAAAAGCCGGTGTCATCCGTGGCGGTGGAGCACCACCAGGTCGTCCCGGTGCACGACCTCGCGCTCGTACGCGGGGCCCAGCTCGCGGGCGAGGTCGCGGGTCGACCGGCCGATCAGCCGGGGGATCTCCTTGGCGTCGAAGTTCACCAGTCCGCGGGCCACCGCGCGGCCCTCGGTGTCGCGCAGCTCGACCGGGTCCCCGGCGGTGAACTCGCCCTCCACCGCCGCGATCCCCGCCGGCAGCAGCGAGGTGCGGCGCTCCACGACGGCCCGCACCGCCCCGTCGTCCAGGGTGAGCGCGCCGCGGGGCTCCGAGGCGTGGGCGAGCCACAGCAGGCGATCGGCCGAGCGGCGGCCGGTGCGGTGGAAGTACGTACCGGTGGGGCGGCCCAGCAGGGCGTCCCCGGCCCGGCTGGCGGAGGTGAGCACCACGGGGACCCCGGCCGCGGCGGCGATCCGGGCGGCCTCGACCTTGGTGACCATGCCGCCGGTGCCGACCCCGGCGCGGCCCGCGCTGCCGATCGAGACCCCGACGAGGTCCTTGGGGCCCTTGACCTCGTCGATGCGCGAGGTGCCGGGCGTCCTGGGGTCGCCGTCGTAGAGCCCGTCCACGTCGGAGAGCAGCACCAGCAGATCGGCCCGTACGAGATGGGCGACCAGGGCCGCGAGCCGGTCGTTGTCCCCGAACCGGATCTCGTCGGTGGCCACGGTGTCGTTCTCGTTGACGATCGGCAGGGCGCCCATGGCCAGCAGCTGGTCCAGGGTCCGGGTGGCGTTGCGGTAGTGGGCGCGGCGGCTGGTGTCGTCCGTGGTGAGCAGCACCTGGCCGACCCGGCGCCCGTAGCGCGCGAAGGAGGCGGTGTAGCGGGCCACCAGCAGACCCTGTCCGACGCTCGCGGCGGCCTGCTGGCGGGCGAGGTCGCGGGGGCGCCGCTCCAGGCCCAGGGGAGCGAGTCCGGCGGCGATGGCCCCGGAGGAGACCAGGACTATTTCCTTGCCGTCCCCGGCCCCGCCCACGTCCTGGCCGAGCACCTTCGCGAGCACGTCCACCAGCGCGTCAACCCGGTCCGCGTCCAGCCCTCCGGCCGCGGTGGTGAGGGAGGACGAACCGACCTTGACCACGATCCTGCGGGCCGCGGCCACCTCGTCCCGTACCGCCGACCCGTCCTGCTCTGCCACGCCTCTCCCCTGCTCATCCCGGGCTCGTCCCCGGCTCTCACGCGCAGCTGCGCACCTCGCGGAAAGCGGAAACGCGTGTCCTGCACACTCACATCATGACAAGGGGGCAATCTACGTGAGCCGGGACCATGGCCGCCCGGCCATTTCGCCGCCGCGACCATCGCGACCGCCGCGGCCGACACCCGGGCCTCAGGTCTCAGGAAGATCGCGGAGAGATCACCGTGAGATGGCGGCGCGGCCCCGTGGAATCGTTTGAACCCGTTTCGAGGCGGTTGGCACCTGCGCGGATTGTCACCGAGCCAGACGGCGGCATACGGTCAGGGGTCCCCCCACTCGTCCACCGCCCTCCCGCCAGGAGCCCAACCCGTGCCCTCTGCCGGATTCGCCCCACGCCGGGTCGTACAGCTCACGGCGCTGCTCGCCATGGTGGTGTTCTTCACCACACAGCTCGTCGGCGCCGTGCTCCCGAACGTACCGCTGTTCATCGCCGCCTCGGCGTGCGGCCTCGCCCTCGATCTCTTCCTTCAGCAGAAGCAGCCCGGTCTGCTGTCCCTGCTGGGCAAGGTCCGCTTCGACATCACGGTGCGCCAGCTGTTCCGCGACATGCTCATCATGGTCGGGCTGCTGCGGATCGAGGGAATCAATCCGCTGCACGAGCAGGCACCGCTGACCGTGGGGCTGCTGCTCTTCTACGTGGTGCACTTCGCCTGCCAGGCCGCCGCCATAATGGTGCGCCGCACCCGGCAGCTGCCGTTCGTCACCCGCAACATCGACGCGTCCGCGCTGCGGCTGAGCGAGGCCCCGCCGCGGTTCTTCTCCCGCCAGCACGGCCGCCGGATCCTGCGGCTCGCCGCCCCGGCCACCGCCGGACTGCTGCTCACGGCCGGCACCAAGAACGGTGTCTGGGGAGCCGTCGGCCTCTCGATTGCCCTGCTCATCGGCCTCGCCGGAACCGTCCACCTGGCCACCTGGCTGCTGCCGCGCAAGCGGGTGGTGAACGAGGCGAAGGCCCTGGAGTGGCTCGACACGTGGCTGGCCGAGTACCAGCCGACCGTGGGCATGTACTTCTCCGGCGGCACCAGCTCCGCGTACCAGGCGAACATGTGGCTCTCCACGCTCGCCTCGCTCGAGGGCAACCCCATCATCGTGCTGCGCGAGCGGTTCATGGTGCAGAAGATCGACGCGACGGACATCCCGATCGTCTGCCTCCCCAAGGTCGCCCACCTGATGCGCATCGAGCACTCGACGCTCAAGGTGCTGCTGCACCCGGCCAACTCGGGCAAGACCTCGCAGGTGCTGCGCATCCCCTCGATCAAGCACGCGTTCATCAACCACGGCGAGAGCGACAAGCTCTCCAGCTGCAACCCGTACGCCAAGGCGTACGACGAGGTGTGGGTCGCGGGCCCGGCCGCGCGCGACCGCTACCAGCTCGCCGACATCGGCGTCGAGGACAAGGACGTCGTGGAGGTCGGCCGTCCGCAGCTGGCGCCGATCCGCCCCTACGCGGGCGCCCCGACCGGTGAGTACACCACCGTGCTGTACGCGCCGACCTGGGAGGGCTGGGACGGCAACCCCGGCAACACCTCGGTCATCCTGGCCGGTGAGAACATCGTCCGCGAGCTCCTCGACGACCCCAAGGTGCGCCTGCTGTACAAGCCGCACCCGATGACCGGCTCCGTCGACCGGCGGGCCGGGCGCGCCAACGACCGCATCAAGGCGATGATCGCCGAGGCGAACGCCAAGCGCGGCGGGGCCCGTCCGCCCGCCGAGGCCGCCACCGAGCTGACCCGGCGCGCCGAGGAGCTGACCCAGCTCACCAGCACGTCCTTCCGCCGCAGCGCGGACGAGATCGAGCGCATGAAGCTCCAGGGCACCCCGGACGACAACCGCGCCGCGGGTGTGGCGGCGGCCACCGCCGCCTGGGAGAGCGCCTACTGGGCGTCGCTGCCGGAGTGGGAGCACCAGGTCGTCACCGGGCCGCGCCCGGCCATCTTCACCTGCTTCAACCAGGCCGACGTGCTGATCAGCGATGTCTCGAGCGTCGTCTCGGACTACCTGACGAGCGAGAAGCCGTACGCGGTGGCGAACACCAGCGGGCTGACCGAGGAGGAGTTCCGGGCGAACTTCCCGACGGTGCGCGCCGCCACGATCCTCACGCCCGAGGCGACGGAGGTTCCGGAGCTGCTGGAGGCCGTCCGCGAGCCCGAGAAGGACACCCTCGCCCCGGCCCGCGCCGAGCTGAAGGTGCACCTGCTCGGCCCGTCCGACCCGCCGTCCCTGGTGCGTTTCGACCGGGCCGCGCAGACGCTGTGCCGGAAGGCCGACGAGCGGCGGGCGCGGATGGCCACGCGGCTGGCCGACGAGATCCCGTCGCAGCGGGAGGCCCGGGACGCGGCCGAGGAGACGGAGATGGAGGCCGGACCGTCGGAGCCGGAGGAGACGGCGACGGTCTGAGGCGGACCGAGACCGTCTGAGGCGCCGCCGGCTACGCGTAAGGGCCCGGGAGCATCGCTCCCGGGCCCTTTGCCGTGGGGCAGGTCCGTCGCGGCCGAGAGGGGCCGCCAGGGCTCGTGACGGGGGCTTGCCCGCCCCGTCACGAGCCCCGGAAGACCTAGAACGGCTTGAACGACTCGTACTCCTCGTCCGCGTCGTCCCGCTCCGCGTCCCGGTCGCGGCGCCGCTGCGCCGCCGGGCGGGGGGCCTCGAAGCGGTGGTCCTCACCGCGGCGGCCCAGCATCTCGGCGCCCGCCGCCAGCGTCGGCTCCCAGTCGAAGACGACCGCGTTGTCCTCGGGGCCGATGACGACCTCGTCGCCCGCGCGGGCGCCCGCCTTCACCAGTTCCTCCTCGACGCCGAGGCGGTTCAGCCGGTCGGCGAGATAGCCGACGGCCTCGTCGTTGTTGAAGTCGGTCTGGTGGACCCAGCGTTCGGGCTTCTCGCCCACGACGCGGTAGAAACCGTCCTCGGCGACGACCTTGAAGCCCGCGTCGTCCACGGCCTTCGGGCGGATGACGATCCTGGTCGCCTCCTCCTTCGGCCTGGCCGCGCGCGCCTTTCCGACGATGTCCGCGAGGGCGAACGACAGCTCCTTGAGGCCGAGGTGGGCGATCGCCGACGCCTCGAAGACCTGGTAGCCGCGGGCCTCCAGGTCGGGGCGGATGATGTCGGCGAGGTCCTTGCCGTCGGGGATGTCGACCTTGTTGAGGACGACGAGCCGGGGCCGGTCCTCCAGGCCGCCGTACTCGGCGAGTTCGGCCTCGATGACGTCGAGGTCGGTCAGCGGGTCGCGCTCGGACTCCAGGGCCGCGGTGTCCAGGACGTGCACCAGCACCGAGCAGCGCTCGACGTGGCGCAGGAACTCCAGGCCGAGGCCCTTGCCCTGGCTGGCGCCCGGGATCAGGCCGGGCACGTCCGCGATGGTGTAGACGGTCGAACCGGCCGTCACCACGCCGAGGTTGGGCACCAGGGTGGTGAAGGGGTAGTCGGCGATCTTCGGCTTGGCGGCCGAGAGCACCGAGATCAGCGACGACTTACCGGCGCTGGGGTAGCCGACGAGGGCCACGTCCGCGACGGTCTTCAGCTCCAGGACGACGTCCCCGGCGTGGCCGGGCTCGCCCAGCAGCGCGAAGCCGGGGGCCTTGCGGCGGGCCGAGGCGAGGGCCGCGTTGCCGAGGCCGCCGCGGCCGCCCTGGGCGGCGATGTAGGTGGTGCCCTCGCCGATCAGATCGGCGAGGACGTTGCCCCGCTTGTCGAGGACGACCGTGCCGTCCGGGACCGGCAGGACCAGGTCGCTGCCGTCCTTGCCGGAGCGGTGGCCGCCCTCGCCGGGCTTGCCGTTGGTGGCCTTGCGGTGCGGGCTGTGGTGGTACTCGAGCAGCGTGGTGACCGACTGGTCGACGACCAGGATCACATCGCCGCCCCGGCCACCGTTACCGCCGTCCGGGCCGCCGAGCGGCTTGAACTTCTCGCGGTGCACGGAGGCGCAGCCGTGGCCTCCGTTACCCGCGGCGACGTGCAGCTCGACGCGGTCCACGAAGGTGGTCATGACGGGTGCCTCCAGATACGTACGGGGTCGGGGATGTCGTCGTTACGTGCGTAACCTGCGTAACGCGCCGAGGGCGGACCCGCTTCCCCGTCACGGGAAAGAGCGGTCCGCCCTCGGAAAGGTGTGTGGCGTCGTGCCGGGGCCGAGATTACTCGGCGACCGGAACGATGTTCACGACCTTGCGGCCACGGTGGGTGCCGAACTGCACGGCACCGGCGGCCAGCGCGAACAGCGTGTCGTCGCCGCCGCGGCCGACGCCCGCGCCCGGGTGGAAGTGCGTGCCGCGCTGGCGGACCAGGATCTCACCCGCGTTGACGGCCTGGCCGCCGAAGCGCTTGACCCCGAGCCGCTGGGCGTTGGAGTCGCGACCGTTCCGAGTGGACGATGCGCCCTTCTTGTGTGCCATGTCTCCTCAGTCCCTTACTTCGCAGCCGAGTCGATGCCGGTGATCTTCAGCGCGGTGTGCAGCTGGCGGTGGCCGATCCGCTTACGGTAACCGGTCTTGTTCTTGTACTTCAGGATGTCGATCTTGGCACCCTTGTGGTGGTCGACGACCTCGGCGTGAACCTTCACACCGGCCAGGACCCACGGGTCGCTGGTGACGGCATCGCCGTCGACAACGAGCAGAGTCGAGAGCTCGACGGTGTCGCCGACCTTGCTGGTTCCAATGCGGTCGACCTCGATGACATCGCCCACGGCTACCTTCTGCTGGCGGCCGCCGGTGCGCACAATTGCGTACACGCGGTTCTCACTCTCTCGCTAGTAAACGGGACCTCTGATGCCAGCCGCTCCACATGACCCCACGAAGGTCATGACAACCGAGTGATTCGATGCGATGCACCATGCGATTCAGCATCGGCCGAGCGGCCTCTCCCGCGGACGGGAGGGATGTGCTCAGGGGTTTGGCGTAAGACGCCGAGGGTCAAGGTTACCAGAGCCCGGAGGGCACCTACGCACGTGCGTAGGTGCCCTCCGTCGCCGTTCCGTCCCGCTCAGTCGTCGGCGGCGGCCGAGACCGACTGCGGCGTCTGCTGCTCCGCCGCCGCGGTCTTCTTCGACGCCGTCTTCTTGGCGGTCGTCTTCTTCGCCGTCGTCTTCTTCGCGGTCGTCTTCTTGGCCGCGGTGGTCTTCGACGCGGTCTTCTTCGCGGCGGTCTTCTTGGCGGCCGTCTTCTTCGCCGGCGCCTTCTTGGCGGCCGTCTTACGGGCCGTCTTCTTCGCCGGTGCCTTGGCCTCGCCGTCGGCCGCGGCTTCGCCGTCGGCCTTGTCCTCGGCCGCGACCTCACCGTCGGCGGACGCCGCCGACTCGGCAGCCTCCGGCTTCGGCTCCCCGGCCGCAGCGCCGACGACCACCACGGCGGCCTCGTCGGAGCCCGTCGGCGAGCCCGCCGGGGCGGACACCTTACGGGTCGCCCGGCGGCGCGCACGCGGCGCGGGAGCGGCCTCCGGCTCGGCGGCCGCCTCCGGCTCGGGGGCGGGAGCGGGAG
>NZ_RIBZ01000248.1:0-13452 GCF_003721215.1 Streptomyces botrytidirepellens | reverse complement strand
CGGCCCCGGAACCGACAGCATCGGTTCCGGGGCCGGGCCTTATTCCGTACGCCTCAGTGCACGTCGGCCATGAGCGCCACGACCTTCTTGCGGTACATGAAGACCGCGATGCCCGCGAGGGCCGCCGCCGTCGCCTCCAGCGCGATGACGCCCGGACCGCTCAGGTCGACCCCGGCGATGGACAGCAGCCCCGTGACGCAGTCGCCGGCGGTGACGGCGAGGAACCACACGCCCATCATCTGGCTGGCGTACTTCGCGGGCGCCATCTTGGTCGTCACCGACAGGCCGACCGGCGAGACGCACAGCTCGCCCATGGTCTGGATCATGTAGATCGACACCAGCCACAGCGGGCTGACCTTCGTCCCGTCCCCGGCCGCCTGCATCGGCAGCACGAAGACGAAGAACGACAGGCCGATCATGACCAGGCCGAAGGCGAACTTCAGCGTGGTGTTCGGCTCCCGGTCGCTCCGTGCGAGCCACAGCCACAGCCAGGCGAAGACCGGGGCCAGCGCCATGATCATCAGCGGGTTCACCGACTGGAACCACGAGGACGGGAAGTCCAGACCGAAGATCGTGGTCGCGGTCTTGGTGTCGGCGAAGGCGGCCATCGTGGAGCCGCCCTGGTCGTAGATCATCCAGAACACGGCCGCAGCCGCGAAGAACCAGATGTAGCCGCTGACCTTGGTCTGCTCGACCTCCGACAGCTCCTTGTCGCGCTTGATCCGCACCAGCACCCCGATCGGGATGATCAGGCCGAGCAGGGTGATCGGGACCAGCGCCCAGTTGAGCGTCCACTGACCGCTGACCACCACGCCGGTGTAGAAGACGGCGGTGATGGCCGTCCAGAGCAGGCCCTTGCGCACCCAGGACCGGCGCTCCTCGGCCACCAGCGGCGTCGGCACGGTGCTGCTCTCGGGGCTGAGGTGGCGGGTGCCGATCAGGAACTGGACCAGGCCCAGCGCCATGCCGAGCGCCGCGAGCGCGAAGCCCAGGTGCCAGTTGTACGACTGGCCGACGGTGCCGATCACCAGCGGGGCGGCGAAGGCGCCGAGGTTGATGCCGATGTAGAAGATGGTGAAGCCGCCGTCGCGGCGAGGGTCCTGCGGTCCGTCGTAGAGCTGGCCGACCATCGTGGAGATGTTGGCCTTGATGAGACCGGAGCCGAGCGCCACCAGCGCGAGGCCGACGAAGAAGGTCGGCTCGCCGGGGACGGACAGTGCCAGGTGCCCGGCCATCACGATCCCGGACGCCACCACGACCGTCTTCCGCGGTCCCCAGACCCGGTCGCCGAACCAGCCGCCCGGCATGGCCAGCAGATAGACCATGGCCAGATAGACCGAGTAGATGGCCACCGCGTTGCCCTCGGTCATGCCGAGGCCGCCGCCCTGACCGCCGTCCTTGGCGTCCGGGCCGCCGGAGATCAGATAGACGACGAGGAGCGCTCTCATGCCGTAGAAGCTGAAGCGCTCCCACATTTCGATCATGAAGAGCGTGGCGAGGCCGCGCGGGTGGCCGAAGAAGGTCTTGCCACCGCTGGCAGGGAAATCCTGCGCGGTCGCGCCCTTCGACATGCTGGACGCCATGTGGGGGTTCCTTACAAGGACTCAGGGGTGCACTGCCGCGCGTCGACACGCGTAGAAGCGCCCGTGGGGGTGGCTGAGCGCCGGGCGGCCCGGCTCCGTCCGTTCCGCTGACTCCCGATGTCCGGACCCGGGCATGAGAGAGACCTTCGGCGCGTCGAACCCACCAAAGGTCCCGGAGGAGTGCTACAGACGTTGTTTCACCATACGACACGCACTTGACACTCTTGGGTGAGACATAGATCACGGAAGGGCGTGCACCCGGTCGTGCTCCCGGCGTCCTCACCTGCGCGCCCCGTGCGTGAACCCCGGCGGACTACCATCACCTCATGACCCGAGTTTTGCTCGCCGAGGATGACGCATCGATCTCGGAACCGCTCGCCCGCGCCCTGCGCCGTGAGGGGTACGAGGTGGAGGTGCGGGAGGACGGACCCACCGCGCTCGACGCCGGTCTGCAAGGAGGCGTCGATCTGCTCGTCCTCGACCTCGGGCTGCCCGGGATGGACGGACTGGAGGTCTGTCGCCGGCTGCGCACCGAGGGCCACGGCTTCCCGGTGCTGGTGCTCACCGCCCGCGCCGACGAGGTGGACACCGTGGTCGGCCTGGACGCCGGGGCCGACGACTACGTCACCAAGCCCTTCCGCCTCGCCGAGCTGCTCGCCCGCGTCCGGGCCCTGCTGCGCCGCGGCGCCGTCGAGACCCAGGCGCAGGCGCCCGCCACCCACGGGGTCCGCATCGACGTGGAGTCGCACCGCGCGTGGATGGGCGATGAGGAGCTCCAGCTGACCGCGAAGGAGTTCGACCTGCTGCGGGTCCTGGTGCGTGACGCCGGCCGCGTCGTCACCCGCGACCAGCTGATGCGCGAGGTGTGGGACACCACCTGGTGGTCCTCCACCAAGACGCTCGACATGCACATCTCCTGGCTCCGCAAGAAGCTCGGGGACGACGCCGCCAACCCCCGCTATATCGCCACCGTCCGGGGTGTCGGCTTCAGGTTCGAGAAAAGCTGACGGGGGCTGACACGGTAGGACCATGCGCCGTCGTTTGATCAACTCCACGCTCGCCGTGGTGCTCGTCGTCATCGCCGTCTTCGGCGTCTCGCTGGTCATCGTCGAGACCCGGACCATCGAGAACAGCGCCCAGGAGAGCGTCAGCTCGGACGCGGTGCGGCTCGTCAGCATCGTGGACAGCAGGCTGCTGGGCGGCGAGGGCGTCTCCCACAAGGTGCTGCGCGAGCAGATCGAACCCGGGCGCTACGCCCTGATCACCATCCCGAGCCACCCGGACGTCGAGATCGGCAAGCGTCCCGAAGGCAGCGTCATCTCCTCCGAGGAGCACGGCGAACAGGGCGAGACGGTACGGGTCGAGGCGTCCCGTACGACGGTGAGCCGCGAGATCGGCCGCACCATGCTGATCATCCTGGCGGTGGCGCTGCTCGCGGTCCTCGCCGCCGTCTTCCTCGCCGTACGGCAGGCGCACCGGCTCTCCGCGCCGCTCACCGACCTCGCCGAGACCGCCGAGCGGCTGGGCTCCGGCGACCCGCGGCCGCGCCACCGCCGCTACGGGGTGCCCGAACTGGACCGGGTCGCCGACGTCCTGGACGCGAGCGCCGAACGCATCGCCCGGATGCTCACCGCCGAGCGGCGGCTCGCGGCCGACGCCTCGCACCAGCTGCGGACGCCGCTGACCGCGCTGTCCATGCGGCTGGAGGAGATCACGCTCACCGACGACCCGGAGACCGTCAAGGAGGAGGCGTCGATCGCCCTGGGCCAGGTCGAGCGGCTCACCGACGTCGTCCAGCGGCTGCTGACGAACTCGCGCGACCCGCGCAGCGGCTCCGCCGTCGCCTTCGACCTGGACGAGGTCGTCAAGCAGCAGATCGAGGAGTGGCGCCCGGCCTCCCGCAGCGAGGGGCGCGCCATCGTGCGCTCCGGCAAGAAGGGGCTGCGGGCGGTCGGTACCCCGGGCGCCGTCGCGCAGGTNAGGGGCTGCGGGCGGTCGGTACCCCGGGCGCCGTCGCGCAGGTGCTCGCGACGCTCATCGAGAACTCGCTGATGCACGGCGACGGTACGGTCGCCCTGCGCACCCGGGTCACCGGCAACCAGGCGGTCGTCGAGGTCACCGACGAGGGCCCGGGCGTACCGCCCGACCTCGGCGCGCGGGTCTTCGAGCGGACCGTCAGCGGACGGAACTCCACCGGGCTCGGCCTCGCGGTCGCCCGCGACCTGGCGGAGGCGGACGGGGGGCGGCTGGAGCTGCTCCAGCCCCATCCGCCGGTGTTCGCGCTGTTCCTGAGCCGCGTGGCGGACGACATCCGCCCGTCGTAGGGCCCTACTTGCGGATCGGCTGCTTGTCGTTGCGGCGGGCGGTCCGGGCGGGCGGCTCCTCCGCGAGGATCGCCTCGGCGCTCTCCACCGGCTCCCGCGCGGGCATCGCCCGGAACACCCAGGTCCGGTAGGACCAGAAGCGGAAGAGGGTGCCGATGCCGATGCCGAGGAACTTGAAGACGTTGCTCGCGAGCGAGCTGTCCCAGCCGAAGCCGTACGTCGCCGTGTAGAGCACCCCGTTCTCGATGATCAGCCCGATCGCGCTGAACAGGAGGAACAGGCTGAGCTCCTTGGTGCGCCCCTGCTTGTCCCGGTCGCGGTAGGTGAAGTACCGATAGCCCAGGTAGTTGAAGCAGGTCGCGACCACCGTCGCCACGATGCTGGCCCGCACCACCGGCAGCTCGGTGAGGCTGCGGACCAGATTGAAGACGGCGAGATTGACGAAGACGCCGGCGCCGCCGACCACCCCGAACTTCGCGATCTCCCGGGCGAGCCGCCCCACCTGGGTGCTCAGCCCGCCGAGCATGCGTCGTTCACTCATGGTGATCGTTCAGCCCCGTTTCGTCATCATCGACAACATCTCCCCATGCTAACCAGCGGCGGGGACGCTCGCCCGGAGGCCGCGAACACAAGTCCGGTCCGCATATCTGGAGGATCATCCAAGTGCAGGTCAGGGGCGGTGGTGGCGAGAAGTTACCCTTGGAGGGTGACATTTCCGGTAGTCGGCATGGTCGGCGGCGGCCAGCTCGCCCGCATGACCCACGAGGCGGGTATCCCCCTCGGCATCAGGTTCAAGCTGCTCAGTGACACCCCTCAGGACTCGGCGGCCCAAGTCGTCAGCGATGTCGTCATCGGCGACTACCGCGACTTGGAGACGCTTCGTGCGTTCGCACAAGGCTGTGATGTGGTCACGTTCGACCACGAGCACGTCCCGGCCGAGCATCTGCGCGCGCTCGAGGCGGACGGCGTCGTCATCCGCCCCGGCATCGAGGCCCTCCTGCACGCGCAGGACAAGGGCGTGATGCGGGAGCGGCTGCGCGAGGCCGGGGTGCCGTGCCCCCGCCACCGCATCGTCGCCGACCCGGAGGACGTGGCGCGCTTCGCGGAAGAGGGCGACGGCTTCCCCGTCGTCCTCAAGACCGTGCGCGGCGGCTACGACGGCAAGGGCGTGTGGGTCGTCCGCAGCGCGGAGGACGCCGCCGACCCGTTCCGGGCCGGGGTCCCCGTCCTCGCCGAGGAACTGGTCGACTTTGCGCGCGAGCTGGCCGCCAACGTCGTGCGCTCCCCGCACGGCCAGGCCGTCGCCTACCCCGTCGTGGAGTCGATACAGGTGAACGGCGTCTGCGACACCGTCATCGCCCCCGCCCCCGGTCTCTCCGAGGCGCTCTCCGCCCAGGCCCAGGAGCTGGCGCTGAAGATCGCGGCGGAGCTGGGTGTGGTCGGCCACCTCGCCGTCGAACTGTTCGAGACCAAGGACGGCCGCATCCTCGTCAACGAGCTGGCGATGCGCCCCCACAACTCCGGCCACTGGACCCAGGACGGCGCCGTCACCTCCCAGTTCGCCAACCATGTGCGCGCGGTCCTCGACCTGCCGCTCGGCGCGCCGAACACCCGGGCGAAGTGGACCGTGATGACCAACGTCCTCGGCGGCGACTACCCCGACATGTACGCGGCGTACCTCCACTGCATGGCCCGCGACCCCGCGCTGAAGATCCACATGTACGGCAAGGGCGTGAAGCCCGGCCGCAAGGTCGGCCACGTCAACACCTACGGCGACGACCTGGCCGACGTCCGCGAGCGCGGCCGACACGCCGCCGACTACCTCCGAGGGACCATCACCGAATGAGCGCTCCTGTGCCCGCGATCGGCATCGTCATGGGCTCCGACTCCGACTGGCCGGTCATGGAAGAAGCCGCCAAGGCCCTCGACGAGTTCGAGATCCCGTACGAGGTGGACGTCGTCTCGGCGCACCGGATGCCGCGCGAGATGGTCGCGTACGGCGAGAACGCCGCCCCGCGCGGCCTCAAGGCCATCATCGCGGGCGCCGGCGGCGCCGCCCACCTCCCGGGCATGCTCGCCTCGGTCACCCCGCTGCCGGTGATCGGCGTGCCGGTCCCGCTGAAGTACCTGGACGGCATGGACTCGCTCCTGTCGATCGTCCAGATGCCGGCGGGCGTCCCCGTCGCCACCGTCTCCATCGGCGGCGCCCGTAACGCGGGCCTCCTCGCCGCCCGCATCCTGGCCGCCCACGACGCGGAGCTCCAGGGGCGGATGCGGGAGTTCCAGGACGAGCTGAACGAACAGGCCACGGAAAAGGGCAAGCGCCTCCGAGCCAAGGTGGACGGCCCCCCGTCCTTCGGCTTCGCCCACCGCTGACGGCCGGCGCGGTTCAGTCCCCACCCCGCCCCTTCCCGAACCTGGGGCGCAGCCCCAGCCCCCGTTCGGAGGCTCCGCCCCCAAACCCCCGCCGGGGCTGCGCCCTGGGCCCGTTGGGGCTGTGCCCCCTGCCCCTGCCGGGGGTTCCGCCCCTGGCCCCGGCTGGGCTGCGCCCCTGGCCCCTGGTTGGGGCTGTGCACCCCCAGCCCCGTCGGCCCGCTTCGCGGGAGCCTCGCCCCCGCACCCCTGCCGGGGCTCCGCCCCGCCCCCGTTAGGGGCTCCGCCCCGCCCCCGTTAGGGGCTCCGCCCCCAAACCCCCGCTGGGGCTGTGCCTCCTGGCCCCTGCTGGGACTGCGTCCCCTGCCCCTTCCGGGGCTCCGCCTCTGGACCCGGCTGGGCTGCGCCCCTGGCCCCTGGTTGGGGCTGTGCGCCCCCGGCCCCGTCGGGGCTCCGTCCCAGCCTGCTTCGCGGGGCCTCGCCCCTGCACCCCCTGCCAGGTTCCGCCCCCGCCCCCGTTAGGGGCTCCGCCCCCAAACCCCCGCCGGGGCTGTGCCCCCTGCCCCTGCCGGGGCTCCGCCCCTGGACCCGGCTGGGCTGCGCCCCGGCCCCCGGGGCTTGTGCCCCGGCTTCCGCTGGGCCTCGCCCTAGACCCCGGCGGCTGTGCTCCGGCCCCGGGCGCCCGCTCCGGCGCGCTGGGATGTCGTAGCCCGCTCCGGTGTGTGAGGTGCGAGCTGGCGATACCTCCGCTCCGGCCCTGCGGGTCCGGGGCGGAGGCGTCCAGCCCCGGCCCTTCCGGGGGCCGAGGTGCGGAGGCGCGCGCCCCTCAGCCGCTCTGGCAACCTCACCCTCTCCGGCGCGGGGCGGGTGCTGGACCGGGGCAGCCCGTGGCCCCACCCCCGCCCCGGTCGGTCGTTCCCAGTCCCGGTCGGCCAATCCCAGCCCCCTGGGGGCACCTCCCAGCGGTAGCTGGGGGAGTTTGAGGAGCGGGGGCCGGGGCGGAGCCCCGGTTCGGGGAGGGGCGGGGTGGGGACAGGGCCACCGCGAGGCGTTGCGTACCCGTGACTTCGGCTGCCGTGCGTATGAAAATGCCCGGATGACCGATCACCTCGCGTACGCCCGTGAACTGCTGTCCGCCCACCCTGTCGTGGACGGCCACAACGACCTCCCCTGGGCCCTGCGCGAGCAGGTCCGCTACGACCTCGACCAACTCGACATCGCCACCGACCAACGGCAGCGCACCCACACCGACATCCCCCGCCTCCGCGAGGGCGGCGTCGGCGCCCAGTTCTGGTCGGTGTTCGTGCGCTCGGACTTCAGCGGGGACACGGCCGTCAGCGCCACCCTCGAACAGATCGACGTCGTGCGCCGTTTGACCGAGCGTTACCCCGACGACCTCCGGCTGTCGCTCACCGCCGACGACATGGAGGCGGCCCGCGCCGAGGGCCGGATCGCGTCGCTGATGGGCGCCGAGGGCGGCCACAGCATCAACTGCTCCCTCGCGACCCTCCGCGCCCTGTACGACCTCGGGGTGCGCTACATGACGCTCACCCACAACGACAACATCCCCTGGGCGGACTCGGCGACGGACGAGCCGCGGGCGCACGGCCTGACCCGCTTCGGCGAGGAGGTCGTCCGCGAGATGAACCGTCTGGGGATGCTGGTCGACCTCTCCCACGTGTCGGCGGACACGATGCGCGACGCGCTCCGGGTGACCGAGGCGCCGGTCGTGTTCTCGCACTCCTCCGCCCGCGCGGTCTGCGACCATCCACGCAACATCCCGGACGATGTCCTGGCCGCGCTCAAGGAGAACGCCGGGGTGGCGATGGCCACGTTCGTACCGAAGTTCGTGCTGCCGGAGGCGGTCGACTGGACGAAGGCGGCGGACGACAACATGCGCGCGCACGGGCTGCATCCGCTGGAGCTGACGGAGGCCGCGAAGAAGGTGCAGCGCGCCTTCGAGGAGGCCCATCCGCGGCCGGTGGCGACGGCGGCCACCGTCGCCGACCACCTCGACCACATGCGCGAGGTGGCGGGCGTGGACCACATCGGCATCGGCGGCGACTTCGACGGCACCGCGTTCACCCCGTCCGGCCTGGACGACGTCGCGGGCTACCCGAACCTCATCGCGGAGCTGCTCGACCGCCGCTGGTCCGAGGCCGAACTCGCCAAGCTGACCTGGCAGAACGCCGTCCGGGTGCTGCGCGAAGCCGAGGCCGCGGCGCGCGGGCTGCGCGCGGTCCGGGGGCCGTCCATCGCGACCATCGACCAGCTGGACGGCGCCCCCGACGCCTGACCCACGCGGGCCACCGCCCGCCCCCGCGTGAGCCACCAACGCCCCCTTTACCGGGGCTTGGTGGCTTTGCGATGTGTTGATGCATCGTTCACGTAATTCGCCTCTTCCCCGTCTCCGGCGGAGCGAGAGAGTCATCAGCGGTCTGACGATCTCTCACGCATAGAAACGGGAAAGAGGCGTTATGCCCGACTTCACCCGCCGTAGACTCCTTGGTGCCGCCGCCGGTTCGCTGGGCGCGGGCGCGGCCATGACGCTCCTGCCGCCGAGCGTGCAGCAGGCGATAGCCGCCGGCCCGCCGCAGGGCGGCTCGCTCGACGACATCGAGCACGTCGTCCTGCTGATGCAGGAAAACCGCTCGTTCGACCACTACTTCGGCACCCTCAAGGGAGTGCGCGGGTTCGCCGACCCGGACGCCCTGACCCTCTCCACCGGCAAGTCGGTCTTCCACCAGCCGGACGAGGAGAACCCGGACGGCTACCTCCTCCCGTTCCACCTGGACACCCACTCCACGAGCGCCCAGGCCATCCCCTCCACCAGCCACGCCTGGTCGGTGCAGCACGAGGCGTGGAACGACGGCGCCATGGACAAGTGGCTCCCGGCCCACCGCAAGGCCGACGGCGAGAACGGGCCGTACGTCATGGGCTACCACACCCGTGAGGACATCCCGTTCCAGTTCGCCCTGGCCGAGGCGTTCACCGTCTGCGACAACTACTACTGCTCGGTCTTCGGCCCCACTTGGCCCAACCGGCTGTACTGGATGACGGGCACCATCGACCCCGCCGGGGTCAAGGGCGGCCCGGTCCTGGAGAACAAGGCGCCCCAGCCGTACCGCTGGACGACGTACGCCGAGCGCCTCCAGAAGGCGGGCATCAGCTGGAAGGTCTACCAGGAGGAGGACAACTACGGCTGCAACCTCCTGGAGGAGTTCCAGCAGTTCCAGGACGCCAGGCCGGGCGACCCGCTGTACGACCGTGGCATGGTGCACAGCCCCGCCGGGACGTTCGAGGAGGACGCCCGCAACGACCGGCTGCCGACCGTCTCGTGGATCATCCCGACCGCCGAGGTCTCCGAGCATCCGGACTACCTCCCGGCGGCCGGTGCCGACTACGTGGCCTCCAAGATCGAGGCCATCGCGTCCAACCCGGACGTGTGGCGCAAGACCGTCTTCATCCTCAACTACGACGAGAACGACGGCCTGTTCGACCACGTGCCGCCGCCCACCCCGAAGGCCGGGACCGTGGACGAGTTCGTGGGCGGCCTGCCCATCGGCGGCGGCTTCCGGGTGCCCTGCCTCATCGTCTCGCCGTGGACGGTGGGCGGCTGGGCCGCGGGCGAGGCGTTCGACCACACGTCGGTGCTCCAGTTCCTGGAGCGGCTGACCGGGGTCGAGGAGCCCAACATCAGCGAGTGGCGCCGCCGTACGTTCGGCGACCTCACCTCCGCCTTCGGCTTCGGCGACGCCGCGCCGAAGCCGCCGAAGCTGCCGGATGACACCGCCGAGCAACTGGAGAAGGCCAAGGAGGACGTGGAGAACCTCCCCAAGCCCACGCTCCCGGGTGCCGATCAGACCCCGCCGAAGCAGGAGACGGGCAGCCGTCCCCGCCGCTGACCCCTGGCTCCCGCCTCTCCGCTCCTACCGGGCACCCTCCGGTGGGAGCGGCGGGCTTCAAGGGGTCAGGGGCGGATCAGGCAGAAGGGGTGGCCCGCCGGGTCGGCGAAGACGCGGAAGTCCCGCTTTCCGCCGTCGTCGTCGAGGTCCAGCGCCTTCGCCCCCAGCGCCAGCACCTGCTCCTGCGCCTCTGCCATGTCGGGCACGTCCAGATCGAGGTGCAGCTGCTGCGACTCCTTCGCCGACGGCCAGCTCGGCGCGACGTAGCCGGGCGCCTCCTGGAAGGCCAGCCGCGCCCCGCCGGGCAGGTGGAGGTCGACCCACGGCTTGCCTTCGTTCTTGATCTCACCGCCCAGTACCTGCTGGTAGAAGCGGGCGAGCGCGGTGGGATCGGGGCAGTCGACGGCGATGACGTTCAGCGTGGCGATGGCCATGGCTCCTCCTCGGGTCCCGGCCCGGGTTACCGCCCCGGGCCGGGCAAAACGGGGGGAGGCTCACGCCATGGGGCGGCCCAGGGCGCGGTAGGTCCAGCCCGCGTCGCGCCAGTAGTCGGGGTCGAGGGCGTTACGGCCGTCCAGGATGCGGCGCTCGGCGACCATCTCGCCCAGGCCCACCGGGTCCAGCTCGCGGAACTCGCGCCACTCGGTCAGGTGCAGCACGGCGTGGGCGCCCCGGGCCGCCTCCGGGGCGCTCGGGGCGTAGGCGAGGGTCGGGAAGAGGGCGCGGGCGTTGTCCATGCCCTTGGGGTCGAAGACGGTCACCTGGGCGCCCTGGAGCTGTATCTGCCCGGCCACGTTGAGCGCGGGGGAGTCCCGTACGTCGTCGGAGTCCGGCTTGAACGTGGCGCCCAGGACCGCCACCCGCTTGCCGAGGAAGCTGCCGCCGACCGCCTCGCGGGCCAGCTCGACCATGTGGCCGCGCCGCCGCATGTTGATCGAGTCGATCTCGCGGAGGAAGGTCAGGGCCTGGTCCGCGCCGAGTTCACCGGCACGGGCCATGAAGGCGCGGAGGTCCTTGGGCAGACAGCCGCCGCCGAAGCCGATCCCGGCCCGCAGGAACTTGCTTCCGATCCGCTCGTCGTAGCCGATGGCCTCGGCGAGCTTGACCACGTCGCCGCCCGCCGCCTCGCACACCTCGGCCATGGCGTTGATGAACGAGATCTTCGTGGCGAGGAAGGAGTTCGCCGAGCTCTTCACCAGCTCGGCGGTCGGGAAGTCGGTCACCACGAACGGCGACCCCTCCGCGATCGGCGTCGCGTACACATCCCGCAGCACCTTCTCGGACCGGTCGCTGGTGACCCCGACCACGATCCGGTCCGGGTGCAGCGTGTCCTCGACGGCGAAGCCCTCGCGCAGGAACTCCGGGTTCCACGCGAGCTCGGCGTCCGCACCGGCGGGGGCCAGCTCGGCGAGCCGCGCCGCGAGCCGGTCCGCGCTGCCGACCGGGACGGTGGACTTGCCGACGACCAGCGCCGGGCGGTGCAGATACGGGGCGAGCGATTCCACGGCGTTGTCGACGTACCGCATGTCACACGCGTACTCGCCGTGCTTCTGCGGGGTGTTCACGCAGATGAAGTGGACGTCGCCGAACTGCCCGGCCTCCTCGTAGGAGCTGGTGAAGCGCAGCCGCCCGGTCGCGCCCTCGACGCCCGCCACATGCCGCTTCAGCAGATCTTCCAGACCTGGTTCGTACATGGGCACCCGGCCCTCCGAGAGCATCGCGATCTTCTCGGGCACGATGTCCAGGCCCAGCACCTCGAAGCCCAGCTCGGCCATGGCCGCGGCGTGCGTCGCGCCCAGGTAGCCGGTGCCGATCACGGTGATCTTGAGGGCCATGTGGTGCTCCAGAAGCGTCGGTCTCAGATGCGCTGCCTGAGCATAGTCGGCGCCCCCGACAGGGCTCAGCGGCATCTTGTCGGGAAGCTCACGTACAGGGCACGTATACGAGGAGACGCGGCGGCCCTAGAATTCAGTTACTTAACGGTAGTTAGCACAGTAGGCAGCACCACAGGGGAGTGAGAAGACCTTGGCGTCCTCGGGAAACGCAGACTTCGACCTGTACCGGCCGTCCGAGGAGCACGACATGCTCCGCGATTCGGTCCGCTCGCTCGCCGAGGCGAAAATAGCCCCCTTCGCGGCCGAGGTCGACGAGGAGGCCCGCTTCCCCCAGGAAGCGCTGGACTCCCTGGTGGCCAGTGATCTGCACGCGGTGCACGTGCCCGAGTCGTACGGCGGCGCCGGTGCCGACGCGCTCGCGACCGTGATCGTCATCGAGGAGGTCGCCCGGGTGTGCGCCTCCTCCTCCCTGATCCCCGCGGTCAACAAGCTGGGCTCGCTGCCGGTCATCCTGTCCGGCTCCGAGGAGCTGAAGAAGAAGTACCTGGGCCCGCTCGCCAAGGGCGACGCGATGTTCTCGTACTGTCTCTCCGAGCCCGACGCGGGCTCCGACGCGGCCGGTATGAAGACCAAGGCGGTGCGCGACGGCGACTCTTTCGTGCTCAACGGCGTGAAGCGCTGGATCACCAACGCCGGGGTCTCCGACTACTACACGGTGATGGCCGTCACGGACCCCGAGAAGCGGTCCAAGGGCATCTCCGCCTTCGTCGTGGAGAAGGCAGACGAGGGCGTGTCCTTCGGCGCTCCCGAGAAGAAGCTCGGCATCAAGGGCTCGCCGACGCGTGAGGTATATCTCGACAACGTCCGCATCCCCGCCGATCGCATGATCGGCGCCGAGGGCACCGGCTTCGCCACCGCCATGAAGACCCTCGACCACACCCGCATCACCATCGCCGCCCAGGCCCTCGGCATCGCCCAGGGCGCCCTGGACTACGCAAAGGGCTATGTCCAGGAGCGCAAGCAGTTCGGCAAGCCGATCGCCGACTTCCAGGGCATCCAGTTCATGCTCGCCGACATGGCCATGAAGATCTCGGCCGCGCGCGCCCTGACCTACCAGGCGGCCGCCGCCTCCGAGCGCGTCGACGCCGACCTCACCTTCCAGGGCGCCGCCGCCAAGTGCTTCGCCTCGGACGTGGCGATGGAGGTCACCACGGACGCCGTCCAGCTCCTCGGCGGCTACGGCTACACCCGCGACTACCCGGTCGAGCGCATGATGCGCGACGCCAAGATCACCCAGATCTACGAAGGTACGAACCAGGTCCAGCGTGTCGTCATGGCGCGCAACCTGCCGTAGGGCTCGTGGCGGAGGGCGGGGCATCGCGCGCGACGCGATGCCCCGCCCTCCGTCGTGTCCGCTGCTCAGTGGCGCGGA
>NZ_RIBZ01000249.1:0-22324 GCF_003721215.1 Streptomyces botrytidirepellens | reverse complement strand
GGGGGAGCCGTGGCAGCGCCCGCGCCGCCGTCCGCACCGGCGGCCCACGGCCAACTGCGGCCGCTGGCCGGGCTGTCCGCCGACCGGCTGCTGGTCGCGGACCAGGTCGCCGCCGCCAAGTGGGGCACCGACAGCCCGATCGACGACCCGGCCCGGGAGCAGCAGGTGCTGGACGCGGTCGCGGAGCAGGCCCGGGAGGTGGGCGGCGACCCCGGGGCGACGGTACGGATCTTCCGCGACCAGATCGAGGCGAGCAAGGTCGTCCAGCGCGGCCTGTACCGGCGGTGGCAGGCCGACCCGTCGTCGGCGCCCACCGAGCGCCCCGACCTCGGAGAGGTCCGGCTGGAGATCAACCGCATCAACGGCGAACTGGTCCGGGCGATCGCGGACGCCGCCGACGCCCGCACCGCCCCCTCGTGCCCGGGCCTCCTGCTGGCCGGAGCCCTGGCCACGGGCCACGAGAAGCGGCTGGACGGGCTGCACGCGGTGGCGCTGACCCGCGCGCTGCCGTCGGTGTGCGAGACGGCCCCTTAAGCGGACGGTGACGGTACGGACGACCGGCGGCGCAGCAGCCGTACGGCCATCGGGCCCGCCAGGGACGCCAGCGCCAGGCACAGGATGCCCGCGGACACCGGGCGGGTGAGGAAGACCGTCCAGTCGCCCTCGCTGAAGGCCAGCGCACGGCGGAACTGGGTTTCGGTCATGGGGCCGAGGACCGCGCCGAGGATCAGCGGGGCCACCGGATAGCCGGTGCGGCGCATCAGGAAGCCGAGGACGCCGAAGGCCACGGCGATGGCGAGGTCGACGGCGTTCTGCGACAGCGCGTACACGCCGAGCGTGGCGAAGACGATGATGCCCGCGGTCAGCAGCGGCCGGGGCACCTTCAGCAGCTTCACCCACAGCGGGATCATGGGGAGGTTGAGCACGAGCAGCATCACATTGCCGATGTAGAGGCTCGCGATCAGCGTCCACACCAGGGCGGACTGGGTCTGGAACAGCTGCGGCCCGGGCTGCACGTCGTACATCTGAAAGGCGATCAGCAGCACGCTGGCCGTCGCCGACGTGGGGATGCCGAGCGTGAGCAGCGGCATCAGGACGCCGGAGAAGGCGGCGTTGTTGGCGGCCTCGGGACCGGCCACGCCCTCGATGGCGCCCTTGCCGAACTGCTTCTTGTGCCGGGAGAGCCTGCGTTCGAGGTTGTAGCTGAGGAAGGTGGGGATCTCCGCGCCGCCCGCCGGGAGGGCGCCGATCGGCAGGCCGATGGCCGTGCCGCGCAGCCAGGGCTTCCAGGAACGCCCCCAGTCCTCGCGGCTCATCCCGATCCGGCCGCCCACCGGAAGCATCTGCTCCTCGGGGGCGCGCCGCATGCGGGCCGCGGTGTACAGCCCTTCGCCGATCGCGAAGAGCCCGACGGCGACGGCCACCACCTGGACGCCGTCGTACAGCTCCGGCACGCCGAAGGCGTAGCGGACCTGGCCGGTGAGGCTGTCGATGCCGACGAGCCCGATCGCCAGCCCCAGGAAGAGGCTGCACAGCCCGCGGGCCGGGGCGTCGGCGACGACCGCGGTGACGGTGGCGAACGCGAGGATCATCACCGCGAAGTACTCGGCGGGCTGGATGCTCTCGGCGACCCGGGACATGGCCGGGCCGATGAAGGTGATCGCGACGGTGGAGATCGTCCCGGCCACGAAGGAGCCGATGGCGGCGGTGGCCAGCGCGGCGCCCGCCCGGCCGGAGCGGGCCATGGGATGGCCCTCGAGCGTGGTCGGCACCGAGGCCGTCTCGCCGGGGACGTTGAGCAGGATGGCGGTGGTCGAGCCGCCGTACATCCCTCCGTAGTAGATCCCGGCGAACAGCACCAGCGCGCCGACGGGGTCGAAGACGTAGGTGAGCGGGAGCAGCAGGGCGACCGTGGTGGCCGGGCCGAGCCCGGGCAGCACGCCGACGAGGGAGCCGAGGGTACAGCCCGCGAAGGCCAGCAGCAGGTGCATCGGGCTGAACGCGCTCGCGAAGCCGTCCGTGAGGTGGGAGAGCACATCCATGTCAGAACGCCAATCGGATGATGCCGGGCGGCAGATGGATGCCCAGCACACGGTCGAAGAGGATGTAGACGGCCAGCGCCAGCACGAGACCGATCAGCGCGTCCCGCAGCGGCTTGCGGCTGCCCAGGACGCGGGCGACCAAGGTGAACAGCACGGCCGTGGACTGCCAGTAGCCGCAGGGGTTGAGCGCGAAGAGATAGCCGACCAGCAGCGCGAGCAGGGCGGCGACCGGACCCCAGTCGGTGAGCCGGGCCTCCTCGCGCGCCTGTTCCGTCTGCTCCCGGTCGGCGCCGCGGAAGGCCCGCACGGTGGAGAACGTGGCCGATACGCACAGCCCCACCCCGACGAGCAGCGGAAACGCCCGCGGGCCCACGTCCTGGTCGGTGGCCCGCTCGGGAATGGCGAACGCCCAGCCCAGCACCACCACCCCGGCGGCGAGGAAGAGCAGCGCGGCCACGCGCGGGCCCCAGGGCTGAGGCCGAGGTGCTTCGTCTCGCGTGCTTGCGTCTCGTGTGCTTGTGTCTGGTGTGCTCATGAGGTCAGCCCCACGTCGTTCAGCACCTGGGCGACCTGCTTCTGCTGCCGGTCGATGAGCGTGCCGAATGTCGTGTCCGGCAGCCACACCGCCTTCCAGTCGTGTCGCTTCAGGGTCCGCTTCCAGCACGGGGTGCGGCGCATCCGGTCGACCATCGCCACGATCGCCCGCCGTTCGCCGTCGCTCAGGCCGGGCGGGGCCATCACACCGCCGGTGCTCACCACGCTCGCCCCGCCGTATCCGAGGTCCCTCAGGGTCGGGGCGTCCAGCCCTTCGGGACGTTCGTCGCCGCTGATCGCGAGGACCCGGAGCTTGCCCGCCTCGATCTGCGGGCGGATCTCGGTCAGTGTCGACATGCCGACCTTGGACGCCCCGCTCAGCAGCAGGTTGAGCACTTCGCCGCCCCCGCCGGTCGGCACGTAGGTGATCTTGCTGACGGGGATGCCCCGGGCCTTGGCGAGGGAGGCGACGGTGATGTGGTCGGGCCCGCCCAGCGAACCGCCCACCCAGGACATGCCCTTGGGGTTCCGCTTCATGGCCGCCATCACCGACCTCAGATCGCGGAACGGGGACCGGGCGGGCACCACGATCACGCTGGGGCTCACGGTCAGCCCGGCGATGGGGGTGAGAGACGAGAGCCTGACCGGGGAGTCGTTCTGCACCGCGCCCCCGGCCATGGTGACCGTGTCCATGGTCATCAGCTGGTACGGGTCGCCGCTGCGGCCGACCATCCGGGCGAGCCCGATGGCTCCGCCCGCGCCCGGCTTGTTGGTGACCGTGACGTCCTCGTCGATGATCTTGCAGCCGGTGAGCGCGGCGCTCATGCCGCGGGCCCGGGCGTCCCAGCCGCCGCCGACGCTGCCGGGGGCCAGGATGGACAGGCCGCGGGAGGGGTAGCCGGCGGCCGCGGTGGAGTCGTCGGCGGAACCGATGGTGCACGCGCTGCTCACCGTGGCCAGCAAGGTGACGGTCAGCACGACGCGCGGACCGTTCCGGAGGAGAGGGGGCATGGAAACGCTCCGTCGCGGAGAGGTGCGGAAATCGGGGGCGGGATCGGGGGCTCAGGGGGGCGGCCGGGAAGATGACCGGAGCCTGCGCCCCTCGCGATCCGGCCACAAGACGATTGACAGCAAGGCGTCAATCCCGGACCGTCGACGCATGCCGGTAGTGATCGACCTGGGCCCCGCTCCCGAGGAGCGCATCGCCGCACGGCTGTCCCCGCTCGCCGAGCTGTGCGCCTGCCTGCACGCGCTGGACGATCCCCGGCACCATCCGGCCAGCCGCCGCTGGGTGGGCGCCGTGCTCCAGGGCGCGGACGAGCGGCTGCTGGCGCGGGCCGCGCAGTGGGCACCGCTGTGGGGCGCGTTCCGCGCCCGCTATCTGCTGCCCCTCACCCCCGGGCCCGAGCGCTCCCTGGAAGAGGAGCTGGCCGACATCGGCGAGCTGCCCGAGGCGACGTTCACGGCCATGACCGAACAGGCCCTGATCGGGCAGAACAGCCACCGGCCGACGGTCGCCGCGGGGGACTCTCCCGAACGCTTCCTCGGGCGGCTGCGGCAGATGTCGGACGGCCGGTTCGCGCTGGGGGTACGGCTGCTCGCCGGGCCCGCCGCGTTCCGCGAGGACCTCACCGACTTCCTGCACGCCGCCGCCGACGAGCTGTTCGAGGGGGAGTGGGCCCTGCTGCGCGGAGTCCTGGAGGCGGACGTCCGCATGCGCTTCCAGAAGCACCGGCTGGACGGCGCCCGGGCGCTCGCCGACTTCCCCACCGCCCGGGTCGAGGACGATCCGCCGCGGGTCGTCTTCGACAAGCTGTACAACGGGCGGGCCAGCCTCGCCGACGTCCCGTGCCTGCTGGTGCCCTCGCTGCACATCAATCCGCACGTGGCGATCAAGCACTACCCCGGATATCCGGTGGTCGTGCAGTACCCGGTGCGGGGAGACGGCGACGGGGAGCGGCCCGCGATGGACGAGGTGCTGCGCCGGGTACGGGCGCTGGACGAGCCCCTGCGCGTCAGGGTGTGCCGCGTCCTGCTGCGGCAGTCGATGACGACGACCGAGCTGGCCAGCCACTTCGACACGACCCCGCCGCAGATGTCGCGCCATCTGCGCAAACTCCGGGAGGCCGGAATGGTGCACACCCACCGGCAGGGCGCCCGGGTGCACTACCAGCTGGACGAGGAAGCCGTCCGCACCCTCGGTGTCGACCTGCTCTCCGCACTGCGCCGCTGACCCGGTCGCTGTCATTGACGCCTGCGCGGCAATCATCTTGAGGCCGCCGCCGACCGCGCGTGATCGTGACGGGCACCGCCCCACGTCGGTGGCGGCGCATCGCAGGAGGACATGTGACACCGCGCATCAAGACCACCAAGGCGTTCTACCGCACCGGCGCCACGACCTTCTTCGCCTCACAGCACGATCAGCGGTTCTCCTACAGCCTGCATGTGCCCTCCGTGCACGAGACCACCACCACACCGCTCCCGCTGCTGGTGATCCAGCACGGCACCGGGCGCACCGCGGCCGAGTACCGGGACGCGATGGCGGAGTTCTCCGAGCGGCACGGCTGCGTCATCCTCACCCCGCTGTTCCCCGCGGCCATCGGTGACCCGGACGACCTGCACAACTTCAAGTTCATCGAGTACGACGGCATCCGCTACGACCGGGAGCTGCTGGCGATCGTCGACGAGGTCGGGACGCGCTTCACCGTCGACACCGACCGGTTCATGCTCCAGGGCTTCTCGGGCGGCGGACAGTTCGCCCACCGCTTCCTCTACCTCCACCCGGAGCGGCTGCGCGCCGTGTCGATCGGCGCGCCGGGCCGGGTCACGCTGATCGACCCGGACCGCGAGTGGTGGCTCGGCACGGCCGGTTTCGAGGAGCGCTTCGGTACGCCGGTGCGGCTGGAGGAGATCCGCAAGGTGGCGGTCCACATGGTGGTCGGCGCCGAGGACACCGAGACCTGGGAGATCAACAACCCGGGCGACTCCAACTGGATGGACGGCGCCGACGCCCTGGGCCGGACCCGGGTCGAGCGGATCACCGCGCTGCGCGACAACTACGTGGCGCTGGGGATCGACGTCACCCTCGACATCGTGCCGGGGGTCGGACACCGCGGCATGGGCGTCCTGGACGCGGTCTGCGACTTCGCCGCCCGCGTGCTCCCCCGTACCCCGCCGCCCGTGTCCTGACCGCCCGCTACGGTCGGGGGCCGCCGGGACCGCCTTCGGCCGCGACCGTGCGGGCCCAGCGGTAGTCGGCCTTGCCGCTGGGGGAGCGCTGGATGCGGTCGGTGAAGACGACCGTACGGGGGATCTTGTATCCGGCGAGCCGGGTGCGGCAGTGGTCCCGTACCGCGTCGGCCGTGAGGGCACCGGCCCCCTCCCGCGGCTGGACGACGGCCGCCACGCGATTGCCCCAGCGCTCGTCGGGGACGCCCGCCACCAGCGCGTCGTACACGTCCGGATGGGCCTTCAGGGCCTGCTCGACCTCCTCCGGGTACACCTTCTCGCCGCCGGTGTTGATGCACTGGGAGCCCCGGCCGAGGACCGTGATCACGCCGTCCTCGTCGACCGTCGCCATGTCGCCGAGGAGCACCCAGCGTTCGCCGTCCGCCTCGAAGAAGGTCTCCGCCGACTTCCTCGGGTCGTTGTAGTAGCCGAGCGGCACATGGCCGCGCTGGGCGACCCGGCCCGGTTCGCCGGGCGCGACGGGACGGTGGGTCGCCGGGTCGACCACGGCCGTACGGTCGTTGACGCGCACCCGGAAGCCCCGCTCGGGGCCGGAGTCGTCGGTGGCGGTGCCGTTGAACCCGGACTCCGATGAGCCGAAGTTGTTGAGCATCAGGGTGTGCGGCGCGAGCGCGGCGAACTGGGCGCGCACGGTGTCCGAGAGGATCGCCCCGGAACTGCTGACGCTGAGCAGCGGGGAGAGGTCGATGTCCTTGAGCGGACCGGTGAGGGCGTCCACCAGGGGCCGCAGCATCGCGTCGCCGACCAGGGACACCGTGCTGACCTTTTCCTTTTCGATCGTCCTCAGCACCTCCTCGGGCACGAACTTCCGATGGAGGACCACCTTCTGTCCGAAGTTGAAGCCGATGAAGGTCGTGAGGGTCGAGGTGCCGTGCATCAGCGGCGCGGTGGGGAAGAACACCAGGCCGTCGCCGGTGGCCGCGACCCGCTCGGCCAGCTCCTCGGGGCGGCCGACCGGGACGCCGGTCGGCGCGCCGCCGCCGAGCCCGGAGAAGAAGAGGTCCTCCTGCCGCCACACCACGCCCTTGGGCATGCCGGTGGTGCCGCCGGTGTAGATGATGAAGCGGTCGTCCGCGGAGCGGGGCGCGAAGCCGCGCTCCGCGGAGCCCGACGCCTCGGCCTCGGCGAACGGGACGGCGCCGGGCGCCCCCTCCCCGCTGCCGACCTGGACGAGGTGGCGCAGGGTGTCCGTACGCGGCAGCGCCGCGGCCACCCGGTCGCCGAACTCGGCGTCGTAGACCAGGGCGGTGAGATCGGCGTCGCGGTAGAGATAGACCAACTCGTCTTCCACGTAGCGGTAGTTGACGTTCACCGGGACGGCCCGGATCTTCAGACAGGCGAGGACGGTCTGGAGGTACTCGACACCGTTGAACAGGTGGAGCCCCACATGCTCGCCCGGTGCGATCCCGCTGTCCCTCAGGTGGTGGGCGAGCCGGTTGGCGGCGGCGTCGAGCCGGGCGTAACTCAGCCGCCGTTCAGCGCCGGTGCCCGGATGGTCGGCGTACACCAGCGCTTCTCTGTCGGGCACCGTGTCCACGATCGACTCGAACAGGTCGGCAAGGTTGTACTCCACGGCTCCTCCTGACCTGACATCGGGCGGGCTCGGCGCTCATGACAGCACCGCGGGGGAGAGGTGGGAAGGGCCGCGGCCAAAAAATCTGACTGCCCATCAGATTCCTATTGAAGTCGCTCCGTCGCTCCTGCAACCTGTTCTAGGTCTGAGACGGGAGGACTGCCGTGCCGCACGGGACCGAACACCTCATCGTCGAGCGCACAGGCGCCACGCTGGTGCTGACGCTCAACCGGCCTGAGGCCAAGAACGCGCTCTCGTTGCCCATGCTGGTCGGGCTGTACGACGGCTGGATCGAGGCCGACGAGGACGACACCGTCCGGTCCGTCGTGCTCACCGGAGCCGGCGGCGTCTTCTGCGCCGGGATGGACCTCAAGGCGCTCGCGGGCGGCGGCCGGATGGAGGGACAGCACTACCGGGACCGGCTGAAGGCCGACCCCGACCTGCACTGGAAGGCCATGCTCCGCCACCACCGGCCGCGCAAACCGGTGATCGCCGCCGTCGAGGGCCACTGCGTGGCGGGCGGCACCGAGATCCTCCAGGGCACCGACATCCGGGTGGCGGGCCGCGGCGCCACCTTCGGGCTGTACGAGGTCCGGCGCGGGCTCTTCCCCATCGGCGGCTCCACGGTCCGGCTGGCCCGCCAGGTGCCGCGCACCCACGCCCTGGAGATGCTGCTCACCGGCCGCCCGTANCCGCCAGGTGCCGCGCACCCACGCCCTGGAGATGCTGCTCACCGGCCGCCCGTACGCCGCCGAGGAGGCCGAGCGGATCGGGCTGATCGGCCAGGTGGTGGACGACGGCACCGCGCTGAAGAAGGCCCTGGAGATCGCCGAACTCATCAACGCCAACGGCCCGCTCGCCGTCGAGGCGGTCAAGGCATCCGTCTACGAGACCGCCGAGATGACCGAAACCGATGGCCTCGCGTCCGAACTCGAGCGCGGCTGGCCCATCTTCGACACCGCCGACGCCAAAGAGGGATCGAAGGCCTTCGCGGAGAAACGCCCGCCGGTCTACCGCCGGGCCTGACCCCGGACCGCCGCCCCCACCCCGCCGGCCGCAGAAGGAGACGCCCCATGACACCGGCTCCCGCCCCCGAGGTGCTGAAGGCCCCTCTCGTGGTCGAGTTCCCCTTCACCCGCTCCCTCGGCCCCGTCCAGAGCGCCTTCCTCACGGGCCTGCGCGAGCGCACCGTGCTCGGCGTACGGACCGCCGGTGGCCGGGTGCTCGTCCCGCCCGTCGAATACGACCCGGACACCGCCGCCGAACTGCGCGACCTGGTCGAGGTCGCCCCCACCGGCACCGTCACCACCTGGGCCTGGAACCCGGCCCCGCGCCGCGGCCAGCCCCTGCCCACCCCCTTCGCCTGGGCGCTGGTCCGGCTCGACGGCGCCGACACCGCCCTGCTGCACGCCCTCGACGCGAGCGGACCGGACGCCGTGCGCACCGGCATGCGGGTACGGGTCCGCTGGGCCGAGGAGCGCGAGGGCTCCATCACCGACATCGCCTGCTTCGAACCGTACGACGGCCCGGCCACCCAGGAACCCGGCCCCCACGACGGGGCGTTCGCCGACCCCGTCACCGGCATCGTCGCCCCCGCCCGCCTCGACTACACCTACGCGCCCGGCCGCGCCCAGTCCCGCTACCTCGCCGCCCTCGCCGGGCAGAAGACCGTCGGCGAGCGCTGCCCGTCCTGCCGCAAGGTGTACGTACCGCCCCGCGGCGCGTGCCCCACCTGCGGCGTCGCCACCGACGAACAGGTCGAGGTCGGCCCGCACGGCACCGTCACCACCTTCTGCATCGTGAACATCAAGGCCCGCAATCTGGACATCGACGTGCCGTACGTCTACGCGCACATCGCCCTCGACGGTGCCGATCTCGCCCTCCACGGCCGCATCGGCGGCATCCCGTACGACCAGGTGCGCATGGGGCTGCGGGTGACGCCCGTGTGGACCGAGGGCGGCCGCTACCCCGACCACTACCGGCCCACCGGCGAACCCGACGCCGACTACGACACCTACAAGGAGCTGTTGTAGATGCGAGACGTCGCCATCGTCGCCTTCGGGCAGAGCGGAACCCGGCGCACCAGCGCGGAGGTCTCCGAGGTCGAGATGCTGATGCCCGTCCTCCACCAGGTGCTCGACGCGGTGGGCTTGAGGGCGGGCGAGATCGACTTCACCTGCTCCGGCTCCTCCGACTACCTCGCGGGCCGCGCCTTCTCCTTCACCATGGCGCTGGACGGCGTCGGCGCCTGGCCGCCGATCTCCGAGTCCCACGTCGAGATGGACGGCGCCTGGGCGCTCTACGAGGCCTGGGTCAAGCTGCTGACCGGCGAGGCGGACACCGCCCTCGTCTACTCCTACGGCAAGTCCTCGCCCGGCGATCTGCCCGAGGTCCTCACCCGCCAGCTCGACCCGTACTACGTCGCCCCCCTGTGGCCCGACTCGGTCTCCCTGGCCGCCCTCCAGGCCCAGGCGCTCCTCGACGCGGGCGACACCGACGAACGCGCCCTCGCCGAGGTCGCCGCGCGCGGCCGCAACGCCGCCACCGACAACCCGCACGCCCAGGTGACCCGCTCCGCCCCGCCCGGCGCCCTCCTCGACGCCCCGTACCTGGTGCGCCCGCTGCGCCGCCACGACTGCCCGCCCATCGGCGATGGCGCGGCCGCCGTGGTGCTCGCCGCCGGGGACGCCGCGCGGCGGCTGTGCGCCCGACCCGCGTGGATCCGCGGCATGGACCACCGCATCGAACCGCACGGCCTGGGCGTACGGGACCTCACCCGCTCCCCGTCGACCCGGCTCGCCGCGACACGCGCCGGGGCCTTCGAGGCCCCGGTCGACCTCGCCGAACTCCACGCCCCGTTCACCTCGCAGGAGATCATCCTGCGCCGCGAACTGGAGCTCGACGACGCCGTACGCATCAACCCGTCCGGCGGGGCCCCGGCCGCGAACCCCATGATGGCCGCCGGGCTCATCCGGCTCGGCGAGGCCGCCGCCGCCATTCATCGCGGCGACGGCGACCGGGCGCTGGCCCACGCCACCTCCGGCCCCTGCCTCCAGCAGAACCTGGTCGCCGTCCTGGAAGGGGAAGCCCGGTGAGCCCAGTGAGCAAGGAACCGGTGGCCGTCGTGGGAATCGGCCAGACCAAGCACACCGCCGCCCGGCGCGACGTCTCCATCGCCGGGCTGGTCCGGGAGGCCGCCGTACGGGCCCTGGAGGACGCCGAACTGACCTGGGCGGACATCGACGCCGTGGTCATCGGCAAGGCGCCCGACTTCTTCGAGGGCGTCATGATGCCCGAGCTGTACCTCGCCGACGCGCTCGGCGCGGTCGGCAAGCCCATGCTGCGCGTGCACACCGCGGGATCGGTCGGCGGCTCCACCGCGCTCGTCGCCGCCAACCTGGTCGCCGCCCGCGTCCACCGCACCGTGCTCACCCTGGCGTTCGAGAAGCAGTCCGAGTCCAACGCCATGTGGGGGCTCTCGTTGCCCGTCCCCTTCCAGCAGCCGCTGCTGGCCGGGGCGGGCGGATTCTTCGCACCGCACGTCCGCGCGTACATGCGGCGCACCGGCGCGCCCCCGGCGATCGGCGCGCTCGTCGCGTACAAGGACCGCCGCAACGCCCTGCTCAACCCCTACGCCCACCTCCACGAACAGGATCTGACGCTGGAGAAGGTGCAGTCCTCGCCGATGCTGTGGGACCCCATCCGCTACTCCGAGACCTGCCCCTCCTCCGACGGCGCGTGCGCCATGGTGCTCACCGACCGCACCGGTGCCTCCCGCGCCCCCCGGCCGCCCGCCTGGATGCACGGCGGCGCGATGCGCAGCGAGCCCACGCTCTTCGCGGGCAAGGACTGCGTCTCGCCGCGCGCCGGGCGCGACTGCGCCGCCGACGTCTACCGGCAGGCCGGGATCACCGACCCGCGCCGGGAGATCGACGCCATCGAGATGTACGTGCCGTTCAGCTGGTACGAGCCGATGTGGCTGGAGAACCTGGGCTTCGCGGCGGAGGGCGAGGGCTGGAAGCTCACCGAGTCCGGGGTGACCGAGATCGGCGGCGACCTCCCCGTCAACCCTTCGGGCGGGGTGCTGTCCACCAACCCCATCGGCGCCTCCGGCATGCTCCGCTTCGCCGAAGCCGCCCTCCAGGTCCGCGGCCGGGCGGGCGAGCACCAGGTCGAGGGGGCGCGCACGGCGCTCGGTCACGCCTACGGCGGCGGTTCGCAGTTCTTCGCCATGTGGGTGGTCGGGGCGGCCCCTCCCGCCACATGAGGCATGCACCCGGACGACACCCGCCGGACAGATCACGTCCTCCTTTCGTGGCCTGTCCGGCACCGGCCGCGATCGCTAGGGTGGGGCCGGGACGACGATCCGGGAGGAGCCGCACGTGGCAGACACCACCACGACCGCACAGCCGCTCAGGGGCAATGGCGAGAAGCCCGATCTCGACCTCACGGGCGCCCAGTGGCAGTCGAGCAGCCAGGGGGTGGGCGATGTCGAGATCGCCTTCGTCGAGGGCTTCATCGCGATGCGCCACGGCCGCCGTCCCGAAGGCCCGGCCCTGATCTTCACCCCGGCCGAGTGGCGCGCCTTCGTCCTGGGCGCGCGCGAGGGCGAGTTCGACCTGACCTGACGCCTCGTCCGGGCTTTGGTGTGACGCGGCCCGGCCTCGTCCGGGCTTCGGTGCGACGCGGCCCCGGGCTCATCCGAGCACGACGCAGCCCCGCTCGCCGAGCGCCCGGACGACCGGGCCGTCGTCGACGCCCTCGTCGAGCGGGTTCCAGCGCAGGTCGAGCTTCTCCAGGGCGGGCAGCTCCGCGACCCAGTCGGGGAGCGTCCTGATCCGGTTGCCGCGCAGATCGAGGTGGCGCAGGCGCGGGAGCCCGCGCAGCGGCTCGGGCACCTCGCTCAGCGCGTTCTCCCGCAGCTCCAGCTGACGCAGCGCGCGCAGCGCGGACACCCCGGCGGGCAGGGCGGTGATCCGGTTGCCGCGCAGCCACAGCTCCCGCAGCGCGCCGAGCTGCCCGATCGAGCCGGGCAGCCCGGTCAGTTCGGCGTGCTGCGCGCGCAGCTCCACCAGCCCGGCCATGCCGCCGAGTTCCTCCGGCAGACTGCCGAGCGGGTTCTCGCCGACGTTGAGATAGCCCAGCCGGTCGAGTCGTTCGAGTGAACCCGGCAGCCGGGTGAGCCGGTTGTCGTGCAGATAGAGGCAGCGGGTCAGCCCCGACAGCTCGCCGATCTCCTCCGGGATCTCGGCGAGCCGGTTGTGGCCGAGGTCCAGGGTGTGCAGCCGCCGCAGCCGTCCGAGGGCGGGCGGGAGGCGGGTGAGCGCGTTGTCGGCCAGGATCAGGACGCGCAGGCCGGCGCGCTGCCAGATCTCGTCGGGGGCCTCGGCGAGCCCCGCCTTCCACAGGTTGAGGGTGTCGTTCACGCGCCCTTGATACCCGAACGGCCCGCCGTGGCGGGCCGTTCGTACGTAGCGGATCCGGTCAGCCGGAACCGGGGGCGCTGAGTCCGGCCCACGGTCGTTGGCGGCCGTCGCTGACCGCCGCTATGCCCCGCTCGTCGTAGCGGGCCGTCCGCAGGGACCAGCCCAGGTTGCCGCACATCACGTCACGCATCCCGTCCACGTAGTGGTCCACGTCCCGGCGCAGATCCGTCCCCGCACCCGCCTCGGCGAGCAGCCGGGGCAGCCGGTCCGCGGTCTGCTCGAACCAGCGGTAGCGCGCGTTGGCGAGGCCCGCGATGTGCTCGATCGCGTCCTCAAGGGTGCCGCCGTGGCACTGGTGGCGGACGATGACGGTGTTGTGGAGGTCCCCGGCGGCCAGCTCCTTGTCCAGGGAGGCGATGTCGTTGGTGAACACGACGACGTCGTCCGTGGCCTCCCGCATCCGGGCCAGCGGATGGCCGCCGTGCAGCGCGGCGGGCAGGGCGTAGCCGCCGAAGCGCTCGTTCAGGTCCAGGCACGGCTGCACGCCGATCGAGTGGCGGCGCAGCGCCAGCACGGCCTCCACCGAGAGCGGGGGGCCTTGCACGCCGGTGCGGTCGAGCGCCTCGCGGTGATAGGAGTGCAGATACTCCAGCCAGTGGTGGCGGAAACGTTCCCGCCATACCGGTGGGCGGCCCGCGTGGATGCGCCGCCACAGATCGCGGAAGCTCTCCAACAGGGGTCCGCCGCCCTGCCCGGGTGCGTCGTCCGGCTCCTCGGTGACCCGTATGACGTCCCGTACCATCCGCGCCACCGCCTCCGGGCGGCACCCGAGTTCGCCGTCGAACTGATCGTCGAAGACGAAGTACCAGCCGATGAGATCATTGCCGACATCCAGCTCCGCACCGGTCGTCCGGGGGTAGAACAGGCCGGCCAGCAGGTCGAATCGGAGCGCGTCGTACTCGGCGACCGCGCCACCGGCCCGGAACACGCCGTACCGCGACAGCCACTGGACGGTGTGCACTCTGGCGGCCCCGGTTCCGGGGCTGGGGTCGGCCGAGGCCGGAATGTCGAGCAGGGCCGCCCGGCTCAGCAGTGCCGCATGCCGGGCGTGCGGGCGCGAAGTAGTCGTGTACGTCGCGTTCATGGCGGTATCGCCCCCCTTCGGGCTCCGGGGCAGGCCGCGTCGCCCAATACCACAACCCCCCGCGGCGACGGGCCGACCCGATGAATCCGGTCATCCTCGCGTGGTGAACGTGCCATCGATAGAGCGCGAGTTGAATTGGCGTGTGCCATTGGCAATGCCAGAAGGAAATACCCGCATACCGGGCTACGGAGCGTGCCAGACAGGCTACGCTCGGCGTTACGTGCCGAAGGGGATCGAACGTGGCGGACATGAGGGACCGGCAGGACCGGACACGTCGGGCACTGCTGGAGCGGGAGGCCGAACTCGCGGCGGTCGACCACGCGTTGACCGAGCTGTGCGGATCCGATCCCGGCGATCCGTCCGGCACCCGCACCGGCGGAGTGATCGCCTTCGCCGGGCCGGGCGGCCTCGGCAAGACCGCGCTGCTCGGCGAGATGCGCCGCAGAGCCGCCCACCGCGGCTGCACCGTGATGTCGGCGCGCGGCGGCGAGCACGAGCAGGGCGCCGCGTTCCACGTCGTACGGCAGCTCTTCCAGCCCGTGCTCGCGACGACCGGCGAGGAGGAGCACCGCAGAATCCTGGGCAGCTGGTACGACATCGTCGCGCCCGCGGTGGGCCTGGTGGTCTCCGGGAGCGGCGGCGCACCCGATCCGCAGGGCGTGCGCGACGGCCTGGACTGGCTGGTCACCCGGTTCGCGGTGGAGCACGCCCCGGTCGTCATGATCCTGGACGACGTCCACTGGGCCGACCCCGAATCCCTGGACTGGCTCCTCCGGTTCGCCGCCCGCGCCGTGGACCTGCCCCTGCTGCTCGCCGTCGGCTACCGCCCGGAGGACCTGACCGCCGACGCCGTCGCGGTCCGCGGCATCACCGAACGGCAGGGCTCGCGCCCGCACGTGCTGGCCCCGCTCACCCCGGCCGGGGTCGGCAGGATCGTGCGGGACGTCCTCGGCGAGGAGGCCGACGAGGCGTTCTGCCGCGAGTGCTGGGCGGTGACCGGCGGCAACCCCTTCGAGGTGGTCGAGCTGACCGCCAAGGTCCGCGACCGCGACCTGAAACCGCAGACGGTCAACCTCGGCGCCCTGCGCGAGCTGGTCGCCGCCGCGAAGGACAGCGGGCTCGGCGACCGGCTGACCCGGCTCGGCACCGCCGCCGTCCGCCTCGCCTGGGCCGTCGCCGTCCTCGGCATCGAGGCCACCCCGTCGCTGACGGCCAACGTCGCCGGGCTCAGCGAGACCGAGACCGCCGAGCAGGTGGCGCGGCTCGCGGACGCCCGCATCCTCGCCCCGCCCCGGCAGGGCGCCCGCGGCGCCCAGCCGCTGGAATTCCTCCACCCGCTCATCGCCACCGCCGTCTACCAGGCCATCCCCGGCGCGCTGCGCGTGGCCATGCACGGCCAGGCCGCCACCGTGGTGCTCGCCGCGGGCCTGGGCTCCGCGGCCGCCGGGCGCCATCTGCTGGAGATGCACCCCGAGGGCGACTCCTGGGTGGTGCGCCACCTCAGGGAGGCGGCCCGGGAGTATCTGCGGGCCGGCGCGCCCGACGCCGGGCGCCGCTGCCTCGCCCGCGCCCTGCGCGAACCGCCCGCCCCGGAGGAGCGCGCCGCGGTCCTGTACGAGCTGGGCTGCTCCGCCCAGCTCACCGAGCCCTCCGTCACCGTGAACCATCTGCGGGCCGCCCTGGAGGAGCCGGACCTCGGCTCCGACCTGCGCGAGGCGATCACCTACCGGCTCGCCCAGGCGTACGGCCACAGCGGCCGCATGGAGGAGGCCGCGCAGGTCGTCGCGGCCGAGGTGCCCCGCGCCACCAGCGCCCGCACCCGGCTGCGCATGCAGGCCGAACAGTTCATGTGGAGCATGTTCCGCGCCGACGAGAAGGAGTCCCCCGCCCGCTCCCGGCGCCTCGCCCGGCTCGCCGACCACCTCACCGGCCGCGGCATGGCCGAGCGCTATCTGCTGGGCCTGCGCGCCTGGGACGCGATGACGCGCGGAGAACCGGCGGCCACCGCCCTGCACTACGCGGAAGAGGCCCTGGGCGATGGTCTGAGCTGGACCGATGACGACTGGGGCTTCGAGGTGCCGATCCTGGTCGCCCTGATCTTCCTCCACTGCGACCAGCCCGGACGCGCCGAGACGCTGTTCAACACCGGCATAGCGGAATGCGAGCGCAAGGGCTGGCGCGGCTCCCACCTGGCGTTCGGGATCACCCTCCTCGGATACGCCCGGCTGCGCCGCGGAGCGCTCGTCGAGGCAGAGGAGCTGGCCCGCGAGGGCATGCGCATCGCCGACCTCGTGGGCTCCTCGACGCCCGCGCACTGGACCGCCGTCGGCACCCTCATCGAGACCCTGATCAGCCGCGGCCGGATCCGGGAGGCGCAGGAGTTCGCGGCCGGCCACGGCGGCGAGATCCTCCCGCAGGCCGTGCTCTGCCCCGACGTGCCCACCGTCCGCGGCGAACTGCTGCTCGCCTCCAACCTGCACGGCGAGGCCCGCCAGCAGCTCGCCGACGTCGGCCGCCGGATGGACGGCCGCGGCATGCGCAACCCCGTCTGGTGCCCCTGGCAGCTCCACATGGCCCAGGCCCTCGCGCTGACCGACCCCCGCCAGGCCGCCGAGGTCGCCGACGACGCGGTGCGCCGCGCCCGCCAGTTCGGCACCCACTCCGCGATCGGCCGGGCGCTGCACAGCGCCGCCGCCGTGGCCCAGGGATCGGAGCGGATCAAGCTGCTGGCCGAGGCCGTCAGCCACCTGGAGCGCTCGCCGTCCGCGTACGACCTGGCCGTGGCGCTGGTCGACCACGGCGCCGCCCTGCGCCGCGTCGGCCTGCCCCAGGAGGCCGGGGACCGGCTCTACCGCGGGCTGGAGGGCGCGGTCCAGTGCGGCGCGGACACCCTGGCGTCCCGGGCCCGCGACGAGCTGTCCGCCGCCGGGCTGCGCCCGATGCAGCTGCGGGTCGACCACACCAGCCCGCTCACCTCGCAGGAGCAGGCCGTCGCCGAGCGGGCCGCCGAGGGCTGGCCGGACGACCGGATCGGCGAGGAGATGGGCCTGGCGGAGCGCGAGGTGGCCCGGCTGCTGTCCGGCGTCTACCGCAAGGTGGGCACCGACCGGGGCGGCCTCGCCACCCTCCTGGGCACCCCGCGCCCCGACCGCCCCCCGCACCCGCTCCCCGGGGACTGAGCCGGGGGCCGGGGCTGCGTGGCGGCCGGTGAAGAGGCTGTGACGGAGGGCTGGGGGAGGGGTGCTCCCGAGCTTGGGAAAGGTGGCGGGCCACGTACCATGTCCGCATGTCCTTCCTCCGCCGCCGCAGCGCCGCCACGCCCACCGGGCCGGACTTCGATGTCCTGGCCATGGACCCGGGGGACTGGCCCGGCGATCTGGGTGCGGGGCTGCTGCCCGCGCCGGACGGCACCTGTCAGGGCGTCTTCCTGCGCTACGACCTGTTCGGCGGCCGCGGCCCGGCGATGATCATCGGGAATCTGCCCGAGGGCTCCCCGGCCCGCGAGGTGGCCGAGGGCCAGGCCCCGTTCGAGGTGACCCAGCTGCTGGCCGCCCTCGGCAACGAGGAGCAGGTCCAGGTCGTGGACACCGAGGACACCCCGGTCATGCACGACGACAACCTCCTCATCGTGCGCCGGATCAAGCTGTCCGAAGGCCGGATCTCCTGCGCCCAGTTCGACCGCAGCGACGGCGTTCTGGTCACCATCGCCAGCTGGGACCGGCCGATCACCGACGATCTCTACCGGCTGCTCAAGCCGCTGCCCGCGGAGATGTTCCAGCAGGGCTGAGGGGGCACCCCCGGTGGCCCGCTGGACGCTCTGGTACGACACCCCCGCGGCGGACTGGGAGCGCGAGGCGCTGCCCATCGGCAACGGCACGCTCGGCGCCATGGTCTTCGGCGGTGTGGCCCGGGAGCGGATCCAGTTCAACGAGAAGTCGTTATGGACCGGGGGCCCCGGCGGTCCGGGATCCCCGCCGTACGACCACGGCAACTGGCGTGAGCCGCGCCCCGGGGCCCTCGCCGCCGTCCAGCGGCTGATCGACGAGCACGGCGCGGCCGCCCCCGAGGACGTGGCGGCCCGCCTCGGCCGGCCCCGCTACCGCTACGGCGCCTACCAGACCTTCGGCGATCTGTGGCTGGAGATCCCCGGCGCGCCCGAGTCCCCGGAGAGCTATCGGCGCCGCCTGGAGATCCGCAAGGGCGTGGCCCTCGTGACGTACACCGCCCACGGCGTGCGGCACCGGCGAGAGTTCTTCGCCTCGTACCCCGATCGGGTGATCGTCGGTCGGCTCGACGCCGCCCCCGGACCGGTCGGCTTCACCCTGCGCCACACCTCGCCCCGACCCGGCGACCACCACGTCACCGCCCGCGACGGGCGGTTGACGATCCGCGGCGCCCTGGAGGACAACGGGCTGCGCTTCGAGGCGCAGGTGCGGGTGGTGTGCGACGGCGGCACCGTGACGGCCGGGGAGGACGGCACGCTCACCGTCACCGGCGCCCACAGCGCCTGGTTCGTCCTCGCCGCCGGGACCGACTACGCCGACACCCACCCCCACTACCGCGGCGAGGACCCCCACCGGGCCGTGACCGAGACCGTGGACGCCGCCGCGGACCGTGGCCATCTCACCCTGCTGAGCCGCCATGTCCGCGACCACCGAGCCCTGTTCGACCGTACGGCGCTGGACCTCGGCGGCCGGACCCCGCCCCTGACGCCCACCGACCGGCAACGCGCCGCGTACACGGGCGGGGAGAGCCCGGCCGACCGCGCCCTGGAGGAGCTGTTCTTCCACTACGGCCGCTACCTCCTCATCGCCTCCTCGCGCCCCGGCGCCCCGCTCCCCGCCAATCTCCAGGGCGTCTGGAACGACAGCGTCCAACCCGCCTGGTCGGCCGACTACCACACCAACATCAACCTCCAGATGACCTACTGGCCGGCCCACGCCCTGCACCTCGCGGAGACCGCCGAGCCGCTGCACCGCTTCATCACCGCCCTGCGCGAACCCGGCCGGATCACGGCCCGCGAGATGTTCGGCGCGCGCGGGTGGGTCGTGCACAACGAGACCAATCCGTACGGCTTCACCGGCGTCCACGACTGGCCCACCGCCTTCTGGTTCCCCGAGGCGGCCGCCTGGCTGGTCCACCACCTCTACGAGCACTACCGCTTCACCCTCGACACCGGCTTCCTGCGGGACACCGCGTACCCGGCGATGCGGGAGGCCGCCGCGTTCTGGCTGGACACGCTGCGCCCGGACCCGCGGGACGGCACGCTCGTCGTCTCGCCCGGCTACTCGCCCGAGCACGGCGACTTCACCGCGGGCCCCGCCATGTCCCAGCAGATCGTTCACGACCTGCTCACGGCCACCCTGGAGGCGGCCCGCACCCTCGGCGACGACCCGGCCTTCCGGGCCGGGCTGCGGCGCGCCCTGGACGCCCTCGACCCGGGGCTGCGCGTCGGCTCCTGGGGCCAGCTCCAGGAGTGGAAGGCCGACCTGGACGACCCCGCCGACACCCACCGGCACGCCTCCCACCTCTTCGCCCTGCACCCCGGACGGCAGATCGCCCCGGACGGCCCCTGGGCCGGGGCCGCCGCGGTCTCCCTGGACGCGCGCGGCGACGGCGGCACCGGCTGGAGCCGGGCCTGGAAGGTCAACTTCTGGGCCCGGCTGCGGGACGGCGACCGCGCCCACCGGCTGCTCGCCGGACAGATGACGGATTCCACCCTCCCCAACCTGTGGGACACCCACCCGCCGTTCCAGATCGACGGCAACTTCGGCGCCGCCGCCGGGATCGCCCAGATGCTCCTCCAGAGCCACCGCGCCGTGCTGGACGTCCTGCCCGCCCTGCCGCGCCGCTGGCCGGACGGCTCAGTGCGCGGGCTGCGCGCCCACGGCGACCTCACGGTCGACATCACCTGGCGCGCGGGGCGCGCCCGTACCCTCACCGTCACGGCGGGACACGACGGAGCGGTCCGGATACGCAGCGAGCTCTTCGCGCGCCCGTACACCGTCCATGACGACACCACGGGCCGCGAGACGGCCGTACGCGACGACCCCGGGGACGCCCGTACGGTCACGCTCGCGGCCCGCGGCGGCCACACCTACCGCTTCGGGGAGCGGGCCTGACTCACCGGCACCGGCTCACCGGCCCGAGCGCCGCACCCGCACATCCGCGGCCCGGACGAACGCCACCCGGTGCCCGAACTGGATCTGGTAGTAGACGTCCTGACCGCGCACCACGATGTGCCCGTTCGCATCGAAGGTGGTCGCCCACAGGTACTCACCCTGAGTCCTCAGCCCCAACGCGTACCGCTGCCCGGCGAGCAGCTTGTACGGCAGCGGCGCGACCGCCTGCACCGGTACGCCCTCCGGGTACGCCTCCTTCTCCGGGTAGGCGCGCCCGTACACCGGGACCTCCGCCAGGCCCGGCTTCGGCGTGACGACGAGGCCCTTGCCGTACACGGCGGTGGGCCGCCGCCGCGGGTTCCGGAACCACGCCTGCTGGCCGAGGTACCAGATCGCCGTCCAGTCGCCCTGCCGCCCCGCGAGCGCGTATTGCTGGCCGGTGGTGGCGCGGGCGCCGGTGTCGTTGACGCCGGTGGTCGAGTCGGCGCCGTCCGGACGCAGCCCGATGTCCTTGACCAGCGGGGCGTCGCTACTCGGCGCGGTGTGCAGCCGCACCGCGGACGAGCCGTGCGGGGCGCACTCCTGACCGGCCGTCGCGCAGCCGGTGTACACCGGTTCGTTCGTCTCGTAGTCCGGGCGGATGGTGACCAGCCCCCCGGAGGCGCCCGCGGTGCGGTGGAAGGGCGCGCCGAGGAGGCTGAAGTAGTGCGCCCAGTCCCAGTACGGGCCCGGGTCGGTGTGCATGCCCCTGATGGTGGTGGCGGTCGTGCCGGGCACATTGTCGTGGCCCAGGATGTGCTGCCGGTCCAGCGGGATGCCGTACCGCCGCGCCAGCCACTTCACCAGCCGGGCCGACGAGCGGTACATCGCCTCCGTGTACCAGGCGTCGGGCGCGGTCAGGAAGCCCTCGTGCTCCAGGCCGATGGACTTGGCGTTGACGTACCAGTTGCCCGCGTGCCAGGCGACGTCCTTGAGCGGCACGTGCTGGGCGATATGGCCGTCGGAGGAGCGCAGCGTGTACTGCCAGGAGACGTACGTCGGGTCCTGGACCAGCTTGATGGTGGTGTCCCAGGAGCCCTCGGTGTCATGGATGACGATGTAGTCGATCGACTGGGAGAGGGGGCGGTTGCCCAGGTCGTGGTTGCCGTAGTCGTTGTCCCCGAACTGCTCGTAGGGGGCCGGGATCCACTCGCAGGACACATTGCCGGGGGCCTCGACGTGCGGATCCCGCTTGGGGTCCGGCAGGCCGAGCGACCGCAGCTGCCGCCGGTCCGGGGCGACCCCGGGGACAGCGTCCAGCGTGACCCGCTCACCGTCGCCCGTGGTCCGCGCCGCGCCGCCGCGGATCACCTCGTAGACGTCGTCGGCGAACACGGCGGCCGCCGCGGCGCTGTCGGCGCCCGGGTAGGCCGCCACCGCCGCGTACCAGTCCGCCGGATCGTCGCTCGGCGGCAGCCCCAGCCGCTTCTGCGCGGCGGCCAGCAGCGCGGCGCCACCGCGCACATTGGCCGCCGCGTCGCCGCGCAGCTCGGCGGCGGACAGCCCCGTCAGCTCCGCGGCCCGGTCCAGCGTGCGCAGTCGCGCGGGCAGCTGCCGCGGCTCGGGCACCGAGGCTTCCGGCACCTTGAGGGGCCGCGCCAGGTCGCCGCGGGCGTCCTCGGTGCCCTGGCTGTGGTGCGGGGCCGAGGAGAGGGCGGTGAAGGCGTCGGTGAGGTGCATCGGGCCGTATCCGCCGGTGACGCTGGGCGCGCCACGATGGCCGTCCCAGCGGGACTGGAGATACGACACGCCCAGCAGCACGCTCAGCGGCACCCCGTGCTCCTTCGCCGCCGCCGCGAAGGCCCGTTGCAGCGGCCCGGCCCCCTCCGGCGACGGTGTGCCGCCCGGCGGCTGATCGGCCCGGGCGGCCGGGGCCGAGACGGCCGGGAGCAGAAAGGCGGCGGACGCGGCGGCGCCCGCGGTCCGCAGCGCCGTCCTCCGGCTGGGGCCGGGGACGGGTCTGTCGCCGTCCCGGTCCGCGTCCCTGCTGGTGTCGTGGGCGTCTGCCTCGTGGGCGCCGTCCTGTGCGGATCCTGGCATTGCAGCCTCCTCGAGGTGGGCTGAGCCGAACCGTAGGGTGCCTCCCAAGGGGCACGGCCTAGAGGTATCCGCTGCCGGGCGATCCGTCAATCACCGTCGCGCGACAAAGGGTTCGCACGTCACACCGTCTGCGGCGTGTCACCGGTCCAGACCGG
>NZ_RIBZ01000251.1:0-7271 GCF_003721215.1 Streptomyces botrytidirepellens | reverse complement strand
GCACCCGCCATCGAAGGCATCGCCTACTTCACCGTCTCCGAACTCCTCCAGAACATCAGCAAACACAGCAACGCCCGGACCGCCGACGTCGACGTGTGGCGCGCCGAGGGCCGGGTGATGCTGCGGGTCGGCGACGACGGGCGGGGCGGGGCGAGCGTGTCGGCCCAGGGCAGCGGGCTGGCGGGGCTGGCCGAGCGCATCGAGGCGGTGGACGGGGTGCTGATCGTGCACTCCCCGCCCGGCGGCCCGACCTCGGTGACGATCGAGCTGCCCTGGCGCTGACGCCCCGCGCCCCGCCGCGCGCGGTATACGCGGCGGATTCGTCCGAATCCTGGAATGCTGGCTCCGTCAATTCGAACGGCAACTGGGGGCCGGGCATCGTGGAAGACAGAGTGCGGGTGGTCATCGCCGAGGATTCGGTGCTGCTGCGGGAGGGCCTGACCCGGCTGCTGACCGACCGCGGCCATGAGGTCGTCGCGGGAGTGGGGGACGCGGAGGCGCTGGTCAAGACGGTCCGCGCGCTGGCCGACGAGGGTGCGCTGCCGGATGTGGTGGTCGCCGACGTACGGATGCCGCCCACCCACACCGACGAGGGGGTGCGGGCCGCCATCCGGCTGCGCCAGGACCATCCGGGGCTGGGGGTGCTGGTGCTCTCGCAGTACGTGGAGGAGCAGTACGCGACCGAGCTGCTGGCCGGGAGCAGCCGCGGCATCGGCTATCTGCTCAAGGACCGGGTGGCCGAGGTGCGCGAGTTCGTGGACGCGGTGGTGCGGGTGGCGGGCGGCGGCACGGCGCTGGATCCGGAGGTCGTCGCCCAGCTGCTGGGCCGCAGCCGTAAGCAGGATGTGCTGGCCGGGCTCACCCCGCGGGAGCGGGAGGTCCTGGGCCTGATGGCCGAGGGCCGGACGAACGGGGCGATCGCCCGGCAGCTGGTGGTGAGCGACGGCGCGGTGGAGAAGCACGTCAGCAACATCTTCCTGAAGCTGGGCCTGTCGCCGAGTGACGGGGATCACCGCCGGGTGCTCGCGGTGCTCACCTACCTCAATTCCTGATCCCCTGCGGTCGTAGGACCAAAGCGGGACCAAAGCCGAGCGAGGGAATCACCTGAAATGACACCACGGGGGTGGGGGAAAGTCATGCCTTACTGGGACATCACGGACACTTGGTGCGGGATCCCACAGGGGATCCGGCCAAGGAAGGCGAGCCTTACCGACGTACGATGGTCATGGGACAACCGGTCGGCACCGACGGTCCAGGTGCGCCGCCTCGAGGGAGGTCCGAAGCAGTGACCAGCCAGGTCAGCCCGGCCGAGCAGGCCGAACCAGCCGATCAGCAGGGCGAGCGGGGGCTCGCCGGGGAACGGGGAACACCGGACGGCGGCAAGGAGGTCCGCCGTCTGGATCGCGTGATCATCCGATTCGCGGGTGACTCCGGTGACGGCATGCAGCTCACCGGAGACCGGTTCACCTCGGAGACGGCGTCCTTCGGGAACGACCTGTCGACCCTGCCGAACTTCCCGGCGGAGATCCGCGCCCCCGCCGGCACCCTGCCCGGCGTGTCGAGCTTCCAGCTCCACTTCGCCGATCACGACATCCTCACCCCCGGCGACGCGCCGGACGTCCTGGTGGCGATGAACCCGGCCGCGCTCAAGGCCAACCTGGGCGACGTGCCGCGCGGCGCCGAGATCATCGTCAACACCGACGAGTTCACCAAGCGGCCGATGGCGAAGGTCGGATACGAGCGCAGTCCGCTCGAAGACGGCTCGCTGGACGCGTACCAGGTCCACCCGGTGCCGCTGACGACGCTGACCATCGAGGCGCTGAAGGAGTTCGGGCTGTCCCGGAAGGAGGCGGAGCGCAGTAAGAACATGTTCGCGCTCGGCCTGCTGTCGTGGATGTACCACCGGCCGACCGAGAACACCGAGACGTTCCTGCGCCAGAAGTTCGCCAAGAAGCCGGAGATCGCCGAGGCGAACGTGGCGGCCTTCCGGGCCGGGTGGAACTTCGGCGAGACGACCGAGGACTTCGCGGTCTCCTACGAGGTGGCGCCCGCCGCCGCCGCCTTCCCCGCGGGGACGTACCGGAACATCTCCGGCAACCTGGCGCTGTCGTACGGGCTGATCGCCGCGTCCCAGCAGGCGGACCTGCCGCTGTTCCTGGGCTCGTACCCGATCACCCCGGCCTCCGACATCCTGCACGAGCTGAGCAAGCACAAGAACTTCGGCGTGCGCACCTTCCAGGCCGAGGACGAGATCGCGGGCATCGGCGCGGCGCTGGGCGCCGCGTTCGGCGGGGCGCTCGCGGTCACGACCACCTCCGGTCCCGGCGTGGCGCTGAAGTCGGAGACCATCGGGCTCGCGGTCAGCCTGGAGCTGCCGCTGCTCGTGATCGACATCCAGCGCGGCGGGCCGTCCACGGGGCTGCCGACCAAGACCGAGCAGGCCGATCTGCTCCAGGCGATGTACGGGCGCAACGGCGAGGCCCCGGTGCCGATCGTGGCCCCGAAGACCCCGGCCGACTGCTTCGACGCCACGCTGGACGCGGCGCGGATCGCGCTCACCTACCGCACCCCGGTCTTCGTCCTCTCCGACGGCTATCTGGCCAACGGATCGGAGCCGTGGCGGGTACCGGAGGTCGACGGCCTGCCGGACCTGCGGGTCCAGTTCGCGACCGGCCCCAACCACACCACCGAGGACGGCACCGAGGTCTTCTGGCCGTACAAGCGCGACCCGCAGACCCTGGCCCGCCCCTGGGCGGTGCCCGGCACACCGGGGCTCGAACACCGCATCGGCGGCATCGAGAAGCAGGACGGCTCCGGCAACATCTCCTACGACCCCGCCAACCACGACCACATGGTCCGCATCCGGCAGGCCAAGGTGGACGGCATCGAGGTCGAGGAGCTGGCGGTGGACGACCCCACCGGCGACGCCCGCACCCTGGTACTGGGCTGGGGCTCGACCTACGGACCCATCACCGCCGCGGTGCGCCGGGTGCGCCGGGCCGGCGACCGCATCGCCCAGGCCCATCTGCGCCACCTCAACCCCTTCCCGGCCAACCTCGGCGCGGTGCTGGCCCGCTACGACAAGGTCGTCGTGCCCGAGATGAACCTCGGCCAGCTCGCCACCCTCATCCGCGCCAAGTACCTCGTCGACGCCCGCTCCTTCACCCAGGTGCGGGGACTGCCGTTCAAGGCCGAGCAGCTGGCGACGGCCCTCAAGGAGGCCATCGATGACTGAGACCGTCTCGCAGCCGCCCACCGCCCTGGCCCAGGCGCTGTCCCTGGTGCCCAAGGCCGAGGGCAAGCAGTCCATGAAGGACTTCAAGTCCGACCAGGAAGTGCGCTGGTGCCCCGGCTGCGGGGACTACGCGATCCTCGCCGCCGTGCAGGGCTTCATGCCCGAACTGGGGCTGGCGAAGGAGAACATCGTCTTCGTCTCCGGCATCGGCTGCTCCTCCCGCTTCCCGTACTACATGAACACCTACGGGATGCACTCGATCCACGGCCGCGCCCCCGCCATCGCCACCGGTCTCGCGGCCGCCCGGCGCGACCTGTCGGTGTGGGTGGTCACCGGTGACGGCGACGCGCTGTCGATCGGCGGCAACCACCTCATCCACGCCCTGCGCCGCAATGTGAACCTGAAGATCCTGCTCTTCAACAACCGCATCTACGGCCTCACCAAGGGCCAGTACAGCCCGACCTCCGAGGTCGGCAAGATCACCAAGTCCACCCCGATGGGCTCCCTGGACGCCCCGTTCAACCCCATCTCGCTGGCGCTCGGCGCCGAGGCGGGCTTCGTCGCCCGCACCGTGGACTCCGACCGCAAGCACCTCACCCAGGTGCTGCGGGAGGCCGCCGCCCACCCGGGCACCGCGCTGGTGGAGATCTACCAGAACTGCAACATCTTCAACGACGGCGCCTTCGACGCGCTCAAGGACAAGGAGCAGGCCGAGGAAGCCGTGATCCGGCTGGAGCACGGCAAGCCGATCCGCTTCGGTGCCGACGGCGCCAAGGGCGTCGTACGGAACCAGGCCACCGGCGATCTGGAGGTCGTCGCGGTCACCGCGGAGAACGAGGGCAGCGTCCTGGTCCACGACGCCCACGCGGCCTCCCCCACCACCGCGTTCGCGCTGTCCCGGCTGGCCCACCCGGACACCCTGCACCACACCCCCATCGGGGTGCTGCGCGACGTCCAGCGGCCGGTATACGACACCGACATGGCGACCCAGATCGACGCCGCCGTCGAGCACAAGGGCAAGGGCGACCTCGGCGCGCTGCTCGCGGGCAACGACNCGACGCCGCCGTCGAGCACAAGGGCAAGGGCGACCTCGGCGCGCTGCTCGCGGGCAACGACACCTGGACCGTCGTCGGCTGAGCCGTACCGGATCGGAGAAGGAACGCGGCCAGGCCGGGTCTACGCACCCGGCCTGGCCGCTTCGTATGCCGCCCCGCTACGACGCGTCCGCCCGGGCCGCGTCGTATGTCTCCCGGGCCGCCAGCACCTGCGGGGCGCACTCCTCCGCCCAGCCCGCCAGCGCCCCCACCCGGCTCGCCGCCTCCCGGCCCAGCTCGGTCAGCGAGTAGTCCACGTGCGGCGGGATGACGGGGTGCGCCTCGCGGTGGACGAAACCGTCGCGCTCCAGGGTCTGGAGCGTCTGGGCGAGCATCTTCTCGCTCACCCCGCCGATCTCGCGCCGCAGCTCACTGAAGCGGTACGTGCCCTCCAGCAGCGCGGCGAAGACCAGCACACCCCAGCGGCTGGTCATGTGCTCCAGGATCAGCCGCGAGGGGCAGACCGCGGGGTCATCACTTACCTTCATGCCAGTACCTTACGTCAAAGTGGGTACTTTCGAATCGTTAGCGCTGTGTCTAGGGTGGGTCGCGGATCGGACACACGACAGAAGACCGGAAGAGAGAGATCCACCCATGAGCATCGTCGTCACCGGAGCCACCGGGCACCTCGGCCGCCTCGTCATCGACGGCCTGCTGGAGAAGGTTCCGGCCGACCGGATCACCGCGGTCGTGCGCGACGCCGACAAGGCCGCCCCGCTCGCCGCCCGCGGCGTCACCCTGAAGGTGGCCGACTACAGCCGCCCCGAGACGCTGAGCGGCGCCTTCGCCGCGGGCGACAAGGTGCTGCTGATCTCCGGCAGCGAGATCGGCCAGCGCGTTCCGCAGCACCAGGCGGTCATCGACGCCGCCAAGGAGGCCGGGGTCGCACTGCTCGCGTACACCAGCGTGCTGGGCGGGCCGGACGCCGACTTCACGCTCGCCGACGAGCACAAGGTCACCGAGCGGGCCATCACCGGGTCCGGGCTGCCGTACGTACTGCTGCGCAACGGCTGGTACAACGAGAACTACACCGAGCAGCTGGCCCCCGTGCTGGAGCACGGCGCCGTCGTCGCCGCCGCGGGCGAGGGCCGGGTCGCCTCCGCCGCGCGCGCCGACTACGCGGCGGCCGCCGTCGCCGTCCTGACGGGCGAGGGCCACGAGAACACGGTGTACGAGCTGTCCGGCGACACCGCCTGGAGCTTCGCCGAGTACGCCGCCGAGGTCGCCCGGCAGACCGGCAAGGAGATCGCCTACCGCGCCGTCTCCGCCGACGAGGTGCGGTCCATCCTCACCGGCGCGGGCCTGCCCGAGCCGCTCGCCGCCATCCTGGCCGACGTCGACACGGCGATCGAGCGCGGGCTGCTGGCCGCCACCCCCGGCGACCTGTCCCGGCTGACCGGCCGCCCGACCACGCCGATCGCGGAGTCCCTCGCGGTGGCCCTCAAGGGCTGACCAGGGCTGACCTCGGGGTTCAGGGGACGGCCCGCCTGTCAGTCCCATATCGCGGATACGGTGATGACAGGCGGGTCGCCCGGCGCTACCGTCGGACGGGCCCCCTCGCCAGGGCGGTCACGCCGTCGGGGAGGGCCTTCATGCAGCCGCAGACACAGCCGCAGCCGCACCACCAGGACCGCGCCGGTCTTCTCTACGGTTTCGCCGCGTACGGCCTGTGGGGCCTCGCCCCGCTCTTCTGGCCGCTGCTGCAACCCGCCGGGGCGGTCGAGATCCTCGCCCACCGCATGGTCTGGTCGCTGGTGGTCGTCGGGCTCATCCTGCTGGTGCTGCGCCGCTGGTCCTGGGTCGGCCCGCTGCTGCGGCAGCCCCGGCGGCTGGGTCTCGTGGCGCTCGCCGCGACCGCCATCTCGGTCAACTGGGGCCTGTACATCTGGGGCGTCAACAGCGGACACGTCGTCGAGACGGCGCTCGGCTACTTCATCAACCCCCTGGTCAGCATCGGCTTCGGCGTCCTGCTGCTGCGGGAGCGGCTGCGCCCCGCGCAGTGGGCGGCGGTCGGCGTCGGCGTGGTGGCGGTGGGCGTGCTGGCCGTCGGCTACGGCAAGTTGCCCTGGATCGCCCTCACGCTGGCCTTCTCCTTCGCCACGTACGGCCTGGTCAAGAAGCGCATCGGGCTGGACGGGCTGGAGTCGCTGGCCGCCGAGACCGCCGTCCAGTTCCTGCCCGCGCTCGGCTTCCTCGGCTACCTCACGATGCGCGGCGACAGCACGTTCGGCGGCGGCGGCATGGGGCATTCGGCGCTGCTGGTGAGCTGCGGACTGATCACCGCGGGGCCGCTGATCCTGTTCGGGGCCGCCGCGGTACGGCTGCCGCTGTCGACGATCGGGATGCTCCAATACCTCACGCCCACCTCCCAGTTCATCCTCGGGCTGGTCGTCTTCCACGAGTACATGCCGCCCGAGCGATGGGCGGGCTTCGCCCTCGTCTGGCTCGCGCTCGCGCTCCTCACCTGGGACGCGCTGCGGACCGGGCACCGGGCCCGGCGGGAGCTGGGGGACGCCGCGGCCCTGGCGGCCACGTCCCCGGCGGCCACGTCCCCGGCCAGGAAGGCGGAGGCGGCGGAGGCACCGTCGGGACCGATATCCGGCGGGTGATGTCCGGTTTCCGCTCTTGACGGAGGGTCAGCCACACCCGGAGCATCAGCCTCGCGCCATCGCGGCGTCATATTGTCACACCGCTCCACCACCCCCATGGGTAATACGTACGTACGTGCATCACACAGCGTCACGTCCTTCCGTGCAGTCCCCGTTCGGAATCGGAGCCCCCCATGTCGTCATGTGCTGATCCGCACCGCGCCCCCCGAAGATCCGCGTCCCGCCGGACGGCCGCCGCGATCGCGGCCGGAACGGCGATCGCCGCCCTGGTCTCGGCCGCCCCCGCCACCTCCGCGGCCGCCGCGGCTCCCCCGCCGCCTCCGGCGGCCGCCG
>NZ_RIBZ01000245.1:0-5717 GCF_003721215.1 Streptomyces botrytidirepellens | reverse complement strand
CGCGGACCAGGGCCGGGGGCCGCGGGGCGCCGAAGGCCTCCCGCGCCAGGTCGTCGAGCAGACTGTCCGCGGCCGCGCCGGCGAGCGGGCCGAGCACCCCGGGCACCCGGTCGGCCAGCATGCCGCGGGTGGCCTGCCACAGCTCCCGGCCCTCCGGGGTGGTGGCGAAGTGCGCACGCTCGTAGGCCCTCGTCCAGGTCTCGAACTCCCGCCAGGTGGCGGGCACTTCGGATATGCCCAGACGCTCGGCGAGGCCGAGGTAGAGGGTGTGCGATGCGGTCCGTTCGGCGTCGGTGGGGACGCGCCACGCATGGGCCGCGCACCAGCGCATCGGGGCGAGGTCGAAACAGGCGAGGACATAGCGGAAGGCGTCGTCGCCGATGGCGAAGGGGGCGTGCAGCTTGCCCAGCGCCGCGATGGTCTCGGCGCCCTGCTCGCTGTCCAGCCCGTGCTCGAAGAGCCCGTACATCATCGCGCCGGTGGCCTTGGCGCGGATCCGGGTGTGCTGGGTCATCCGGCCCGTGGAGACGAGCACCCGGGCGATCTCGGGGACCGCGAACGTACGGCAGAAGCCCAGGTTGAACCCCATCTTCAGGTCCCGGGCGAAGGTGTCGTACGCCATCCGCCGGTAGGTCTCCTCGGCCTCGTGTAACGCGCTCACCGGGGCGGCTCCCCGGTGAGCTTTCCCGGGGTGGGGTCGGGTGCGTTCTCCTCGGCCCAGATGCCGCGGACGTGGCCGAGGTGGCGGCGCATCAGGGCCTCGGCGCCGTCCGCGTCGCCCGCCTCGATGAGGTCGAGGAGTTCGGCGTGTTCGTGGGAGGAGTCGAACAGGGCGCTGCCTTCGGTCAGCGTGCGCAGTCCGTAGAGCCGGGAGCTGGTGCGCAGCGAGCGCACGGTCTCCACCAGCCTGCGGTTCCCGGCCTGTTCCAGCAGGGTGAGGTGGAATTCCATGTCGATGGTGACGTGGGCGATGAAGTCCCGGCGGTGCGCGGCCTCCTCGATGCCCGCCGCCAGCGGCCGCAGCCGCGCGATGACCTCGGGGGCGACGCCCGCCTCGGTGATCTGCCGGATCACCGGGATCTCGATGAGCGCGCGCAGGTGGGTGATGTCGTCCAGTTCGGCCGCGGAGAGGTGGGTGACCCGGAAGCCCTTGTTGCGGGCGATCTCGACCAGCCCCTCCTTGGAGAGGTCGAGCATGGCCTCGCGCACCGGTGTCGCGGACACCCCGAAGTGTTCGGCCAGGCTCGGGGCGGAGTACACGACGCCGGGCTTCAGTTCGCCCGATATCACCGCGCCGCGGAGGGTTTCGGCGATCTCCTCGCGGAGGCTGCGGCGGCCGCGGAGCGAGGGCAGGCGCGCGGTGGCCCCGTCGTCCACGGTCATGCGGTCGGTCTCCTTCATCTGTCGTCCTCGCCGGCTGCGGCGGCCTCATGGACGGTACCGGCGATCACGAGATCTTCCCATGCCATTCCCACGCTCTTGAACAGCCGGGGGCGTCCCGGGGCCACGGCCGGGCCGCCCGGGGGGCTGCGTATCAGGTGGGCGAGGGGAAGCAGTTGGGCGGGGTCGAGCAGACCCCGGTCGATGACCTGGATGAGGTCGCCCGCCTCCCGGGTGGCGGCGGCGCGGGACTCGACCACCACGGTCGCGTGGCGGACGGTGTGGTCGTCGACCTCCCTGGCGCCGGGCTCGTGCGACCCCACGGCCAGCACGGTGGCGTGCGGGGGCAGCAGGGTCCCGTCGAACAGCGGGGTGCGGGCCGTGGTGCAGCAGGCGATCAGATCGGCGTCCGCGACCGCGTCCGGCTCCCCGGCCACGACGCGGACCCCGGCGGTTTCCGGGAAGCCCTCGACCAGGTGGCGTGCCCGCTCCGGGGTGCGGCCGACGACGGTGACCTCGGTGAGGGGGCGGATCGCGCGCAGCGCGGCCAGATGGCTGTGGGCCTGCGGGCCGCCGCCGAAGAGCACCAGCCGGGACGCGTCGGGCGGGGCGAGCCGGTCGGCGGCCGCGGCGGACACCGCGGCGGTGCGGAGGTTGGTGAGCGCGACCCCGTCCAGCAGGGCGAGCGGGGTGAGGGTTTCGGCGTCCAGCAGCAGATACTGCCCCTGGATGCGGGGAAGTCCGCGCGCCGGGTTGTCCGGTGCGACGGTGGCCATCTTGACGCCCGCGTAGCCGCGTCCCCGGGGACTATGGCCCTCGGCGGGCATCAGCAGCAGCTGGCCGTGGTCCACCGGCACCACGGTACGGGGCGGGTCGGCCTCGGGGTCGAGCCCGTCCCGTAGCGCCTGCTGGAGGGCCCGTATCGCGGTGCGCATCGGCAGGGCGGCGGCGACGGAGGCCGCGTCGATGAACTTCATGGTCGGCTCTTCACAGCTCGAAGCCTTCGGGGAACGGGTCGTCGGGGTCGCGCAGATACTGGGCGGTGCCGGTGATCCAGGCGCGGCCGGTGACGGTGGGCACCACCGCGGGCAGTCCGCCGACCGTGGTCTCCTCGACGAGTCGGCCGGTGAAGTGGGTGCCGATGAACGATTCGTTGCGGAAGTCGGTGTGCAGCGGCAGCAGTCCGCGGGTGTGCAGCTGGGCCATGCGGGCGCTGGTGCCGGTGCCGCAGGGCGAGCGGTCGAACATGCCCGGGTGGATGGCCATGGCGTGGCGGGAATGCCGGGCGTCCGATCCTGGGGCGGCCAGATACACGTGGTGGCAGCCGCTGATCTCGGGGTTGTCGGGGTGGACCGGGCGGGCTTGGTCGTTGATGGCGGCCATGATCGCGAGCCCGGCGTCCATGATGCGGTTCTTGTGGGCCCTGTNGTCGTTGATGGCGGCCATGATCGCGAGCCCGGCGTCCATGATGCGGTTCTTGTGGGCCCTGTCGAAGGGGATCCCGAGGTGCTCCAGGTCGACGATGGCGTAGAAGTTGCCGCCGAAGGCCATGTCGTAGCCGACGTCGCCGAAGGCCGCGGTCTTCACGGTGCGGTCCAGGGCGAGCGCGAACGAGGGCACGTTGCGCAGCGTCACCCCGCGGGCCGCGCCCCGCTCGACGGCCACGTCCACCACGACCAGCCCGGCGGGAGTGTCCAGCCGGATGGTGGTGACCGGCTCCTCGACCGCCACCATGCCGGTTTCCACCAGGACGGTGGCGACGCCGATGGTGCCGTGTCCGCACATCGGCAGACAGCCGGAGGTCTCGATGAAGAGCACGCCCCAGTCGGCGTCGGGGCGGGTCGGCGGCTGGAGGATGGCCCCGCTCATCGCCGAGTGGCCGCGCGGCTCGTTCATGAGGAACCGGCGGATGTGGTCGAGGTGTGCCATGAAGTACCGGCGCCGGTCGAACATGGTGGCGCCGGGAATCACCCCCGCGCCACCGGTGATGACGCGGGTCGGCATCCCTTCGGTGTGCGAGTCGACGGCGTGGAAGACCCGGTCGCTGCGCATGGGTTCAGACGAGCCCTTCCGCGAGGGCCTTCTCGGTGGCCTTGCGCACCGTGTCGGCGTGTTCGGCGGTGAGCGGTACGCGCGGGTGGCGGCAGGGTCCGCCGTAGCGCCCGGCGATGTCCATGCTGAACTTGATCGCCTGGACGAACTCGGTCCTGGCGTCCCAGCGCAGCAGCGGGTGCAGGGTGCGGTAGAGCGGCAGCGCGGTGGTGAGGTCCCCCGCCGAGGCGGCCCGCCACAGCTCGGCGCAGGCGCGCGGGAAGGCGTTGGGGTAGCCGGCGATCCAGCCGGGCGACCCGGCCACGGCCAGTTCCAGCGCCACGTCGTCACTGCCGCACAACACATCGAGGGCGGGGGCCAGTTCATGGATCCGGTAGCCGCGGCGGACGTCGCCGGTGAACTCCTTCACCGCCACGATCAGCCCCTCGTGGTACAGCTCCGCCAGCAGCTCGGGCACCAGGTCGACCTTGGTGTCGATGGGGTTGTTGTACGCCACCACGGGCAGCCCGGCCCGGGCCACCTCCCGGTAGTGGGCCAGGACCGCGCGTTCGTCGGCGCGGTAGGCGTTGGGCGGCAGCAGCATCACGGCCGGGGCGCCCGCCTCGGCCGCCTGCTCGGCCCAGCGCCGCGCCTCGTCCGCGCCGTAGGCCGCCACGCCGGGCATCACGGTGAAGCCCTCGGGGGCGGTCTTGACGGCGGTGGTGACCACGCGGGCCCGCTCCTCGGCGGTCAGGGTCTGGTACTCGCCGAGGGAGCCGTTGGGGACGACACCGTGACAGCCGTTCTCCGCGAGCCAGGTGAGGTGTTCGGCGTAGCCGTCGAAGTCGACCGCGAGCCGGCCGGTCGGATCCTCGCGCAGCGGCAACGCCGTCGCGACGAGCACCCCGTGCCATGGCTTGGCCTGTGCGTTCATGCGCCCTCCTCGTCGTGGTGTGACACGGTCGCGTTCCTCAGCAGTCCGAGCGGCACCGGCTGGGCGACGGGTCGGCTCGCCAGCCCGCGCAGGTCGTCCTCGGTGACGTCGCGTCCGGCGTGGGCGGCGGTCAGGGCGGCGGTGGCATAGCCGCACACCCGGCCCTGGCACAGGCCCATTCCGGGGCGCGCGCACAGCTTCACCGCCCGGGGATCGGTGGCCCCCAGCTCCTCCACCGCCTGGCGGATGGCACCGGCGGTCACCTCCTCGCAGCGGCAGACGACGGTGTCCGCGGTCAGCCACTCCCGCCAGCCGGGCCGGACCGGATACGCCGCGTGCAGCGCGGCGGCGAAGCCGCGCCGGGCGGCCCGGAGCCGCAGCAACCGGGCGATCCCGCGCGGATCGGGGCGGGTGCCAGTGGTGACGTACGCCGCGTGCAGCCCCGCCAGCTCCCCCTCGGCGCAGGCGAGTTGGGCTCCGCCGACCCCGCATGCCTCGCCCGCCACATAGACCCCGGGCACGGTGGAGCGCTGCCGGGTGTCCACGCGGGCGGTCAGGCTGCCGTCGGCGTCCCGGTGCATCGCGCAGCCGAGCTGGAGCGGAATCTCGGTCTGCGGGGTGAAGCCGTAGCCCACGGCCACCGTGTCGCACTCCAGCCGCCGCCGGGTGCCCGGCACGATCCGCCACCGGTCGTCCAGCCGCGCCACCGCGGCCCCGGTGACGGTGTCCGTCCCCTCGGCGCGGACCACGGTGGTACGGGTGCGGTACGGGATCCGGTGGCGCCGCAGCGTCCGCAGGTAGTGGGCGGCCTCGCCGAGTTTGGCGGCGGCGCGCAGGGTGGTGAGCGGGTGGCGGGCGAAGGCGGTGGGCCGTCCGGCCTCGAAGACGCCGAGGACCGTGGCCCCCGCCTCGGCCATCCCTGAGGCCACCGGCAACAGGAAGGGCCCGGTCCCGGCGACCACGACGCGCCGCCCCGCGACGACGCCGTGCCCCTTGAGCAGGGCCTGCACCCCACCTGCGGTGTAGACGCCGGGCAGGGTCCAGCCGGGGAAGGGCAGTTGGCGGTCGTAGGCGCCGGTGGCCACGACGACGGTACGGCTGAGCACCTCGCGGGACACGCCATCGCACAGGGCATGGGTCGCGAAGCCGTCGGCGGTGCGCTCCACGTGCCAGACGGCGTGGCCGGGCAGGTGGTCGAGCCGGGCGCGATACGTCTCCAGAGCCGTGCGCAGCCGCTGGAAGAGGGGCCAGTCGTGGTGCGCGGCGCCGTCGTCGGCGGGGCGGTGGCGCCAGTACTGGCCACCGGGGCGGGGCGCCGCGTCCAGCAGCGCGACCCGGGCGCCGTGGGCCGCCGCGGCGGTGGCCGCGGACA
>NZ_RIBZ01000247.1:0-31273 GCF_003721215.1 Streptomyces botrytidirepellens | reverse complement strand
GGGGGCGGAGAGCCTGACGGCTCTTGCGTTGGCCTGACGGCCAACTACGGGCCTGACGGCCCGTAAACTGACGCATCGTCATGCCTGGCGGCATGACTGTGGGTTGGCTGTGTCGCCCTGACGGGCGACAGGAACAGACAGGGCGGGGCCTGGCGGCCCCGCTGTCGCATGTCCAGGTGTCATGCCTGACGGCATGACTCTGGGTTCAAGTGGTTGGGATTCCCTGCCCTGACGGGCAGGGGGTTGGTGTGTGTCGGCGCCTTGCGGCGCCGTGATGTCGTAATGGTTCGTTAGACAGTTATCCGGTTGCTCTCCCCTCCCCCTTGGTCTGCCGGGGCTGTGGGCCTGGGCCCTGACGGGCCAACAGAACGGGTTGAGGCAGGAGCCTCGTAGCCCCGCAGCATGCCTGCCGGCATGTCCGGATCGTTGCGTACCCCCGCTGTCGCGGGGCCCTCTTCGGTAGTTTTCGTGGGCGTTGTCAGACCCGGGGTGTATGTTCCGGAAGTTGTTGGCCCGTCTGGAATGGCCCCGAATACCACTGGTGGGGCGTAGAGGGGTGATGAGCTGTGCCTGTTAGTCATCATGTTGCCGCTCGGAGGATCATTACTGCTGCTCTGCGAGCCGGTGCGGCGTGGATCAACCGGGTTGAGGAACCTCGTGCGTGGCGGGAATTGTCCCGTATGCACGGGGTGCTTTTGTCGAGTCTGCCGGTGGGAGCCGGCCCTTCGACGCCTGCCGAGATGATCGACTTGCTGCCGGTGCGCCTGCGAGAGTGGGTGCCTCTGGCCTGGGACGAACTACCTTCGGCTATGGGGGATTTGGTTGTCCTGACGGACAACGGGGAACTGACCGAGGATGCCTTCGAGGCGGGCATGAACTATCTGGAGGCGCTGTACGGGGGCGACGGATACTTCGATCTCGGTGGGGCGTGGCTTCCGGCGTGGGTTCGGCAGACGGCTGAGCAGACGGAGCGGGCTGTCTTTCGGCACATCCGCTCTGGCGGGCAGGCTGGCTATGTGGCGGCGCGGACCATGCTGACCGAGGTGCCCTACGGCACGGAGCGGGCGTTGGTCGAGGAGTACTCGCGCCGTGGCGCGGCGCGGATGGACGTGTACCGGCCTGTTCCCTCTGACCGGGTGTGGGCGGGTGCTTCGTCGTGGTTGTGGCCCTGTCCGCAGTGCCGGTATCCGATGGTGCTGCGGGGTGGGCAGTTGCGGTGTGAGTATCCACCGCATCAGAGCCGGTTCGGTCTTGCCGCGGGCAGTGACAAGCGGGGCGGGCCGCCCGTACTGACCGGTGGGCTGGGCCGGTTGGCGGTTGCGGAGCCGGCGCAGGGCGTGTTGTGCCTGGACTGGGGGGTGTGGCGGTACATCACCTGTCCTGGGCTGAGTGAGGTGGGCCTGATGCAGTGGCTGGAGAAGCAGGAGGGGGTGCGGGTCGAGCGCTGGGAGAACCTGGACGAGTGGGATGTCGGTGTCTACCTGGCGGACGGGCATCGCTGGCGGGTGGACGTCAAGGACCACCAGGACGCGCAGACGATCGTCGACCGGCCGCCTGCCGGGGAGACGGTGGTCGTCCCCAACTACCGGCGCAGCCAGGTCAATCAGCTTCAGGCCGGACTCGATGCGCTGCGTACGGCTGAGGGGCAGCGCTACACCGTGTTCACGGTCAGCCGTTTCAAGGCGGCCGTGACGAAGCGGCTGAAGGGAATGGGCGCATGACGTCGCCAAAGAGTGCGAGGTACTCCGTCAGTGTGCCTCTGACGGTGCGGGCGGCGATCCTGCTGGCCGCGCGGGTGTTCCCCAACCGGGCACCGCAGGAGCAGGCGGCATGGCGGCGTGCGGTGGATCTTGCTGATGCTCACTTCCTGGCCACGGGGCAGATGCATCTGTGGGACGGCTGGCCCGCTCTGGCCGTGCGGGATCAGGTGCGGATCACGCGGATGCTGCGGCAGCGGCCGGCGGTGCTTGCCTCCCGGGCCGTGTTTGTCACGGAGACGGCAGCGGTCCTGGACAGCGGTGAGGCGGTCGAGTTCGCCCCAGCCGACGGGGAGGGGCAGGTGCTGGTCCTGCCCGTCGGCGATGAGGAAGCCCTCATCGATGCCTTGCTGGACGAGCTCGAGGACAACGCGGCCAAGGGGCAGTTGCTGCCCAAGCCTGCGCCGCCCGGCTCCTACGTCAGCGACCTGCGGATCAGGGATCCGCTCAGCCCGTCCGGTCGGGTGGTGGATGTCTTCTACGACCTCGACTACCAGGGTCCTGCTGCTCCCAGCGTGGTGCAGGAGCTGGGCGATGCCCCGGTCGCGGACGAGGTGGTGATCCCCCTTGCCGACCTGGATGAGATCGCGGGCCGGCTCGATGGGCTGCGCGGGCAGGACTACCGGCGCAAGGCAGTCGCGGACATCAGGCGGCACGCCCGCGGCCGCGACGGCCTTGAGGTGGGCGAGCTCCTGCGGGTTCAGGCCGGGCCGCTGCGGGTCTTCCACGCCCCCACCGGCATGGGCAAGAACGTCCTGAGCGAGCTCGTCGCGGTGTGGGGCGCCGAGACGGGCCGGGTGATCTCGCTGGTCGTTCCGCAGAACGCGCAGGTCCTGGCCACGGTGTACCGGCTGCAGCAGGACCTGGACGACCTGGAGATCTCCGCACAGGTCACGCCGGTCGTCTCTCCCGCCTCCATGCAGGAGCTGGCCGAGCAGACGGCCGGCAACCCGCAGGACGACGCGGACTTCAGGACCTGGGTGTACCGGGAGATGTCCTACAGCTGTGCTCTGACCGGGCACGCCACTACCTCCTCCGAAGCGGTGGATGCCTGGACGCCGGGCCAGGAGCCGTGCGACCAGCTCAAACCCAACGGGCCAAAAGCGGACAAGGCCCTCTCGTGCCCGTGGCGCGGCGGCTGCGGGAAGTTCCGCCACCACCGGGCCGCGGCGTCGGCGGACATCCTCGTCACCAACCATGCGAACTTCCTCACCGGGCACATCCACGCACCGGTGGCGGGCCGGCCCGCTCCGGGACGGCGCATGACCACCGAGCAGCTGCTGCTGCATCGCAGCCATCTGGTGATCATCGACGAGGCCGATGCACTGCAGGCGCAGGCGTTCGACCGGGCGGCCCGTCAGGTGCTGCTGGCCCAGGACGGTGCGGAGCACACTCCTGTACGTGATCTTGACAGCCAGTTCCGGCGGCACTGCCACCGGCTGCCGATGAGCCTCGAACAGCATCTGCGGCCGCTGATCAACCACCTGGTGTGGCTGGCCGAGTCTTATGTGTCCCACCTCGTCGGCGGGGTCATCCATCCCGACCGGGAACGGCGCAGCATGGTCGTTCCGCGCCGCTGGGACGGGATGTTCGCTTCCCGGATTTTCAAGCTGGAGGCGGGTGAGCGGCCCACCGCGCAGCAGATGCAGGCGGTCAACCAGCTCTACAAGCGGGAGGGGCCGCTGGAGTTTTCCGATGAGGTCGAGGGGCTGGCGGAGCTGAGGGAGCTGCTGTGCTCGGTCACGGACCTGGCCGGCGGGTCGGACCGGCTCACCCACGCCACCCTCAAGTGCATCGGGGAAGCCTTCTCGGCGATCACCGGTGAGACGGACGAGAGGCGGCTGTCCTCCCTGGCGCTGCTGGCGGCCCGGCGGGCGTATCTGGAGGAGATGCGCAGCATCCTGCACCGCATCGTCGGGGTCGCGGCGCCGCTGCAAGGGGCGGGGATCTCCGCCGGTAACAGTCTCGTGGACGCGCTGGCCTCGCACGTGCCGTGGCGTGCTGCCCCGTACGGCCCTTTGGGTCGTGCGCTGTTCGCGTTCTCCGAGACGTTCGACCCGGCCGACCGTCACCAGACGGCGCTGCGACTGAAATCGTATGTCGGGGACCCACACACTCACCTGGCCTACCTGGGCGAGGTGACCGCGCTCGCCCATACCGGCACCCGCCGGGCGGTGATCGGGATGTCCGCAACGGCGTTCATGCCGTACGCACCGCGTCATCACCTCCTGCCGGAGCCGTCCTGGTACGTGCCGGACGACGTCAACGGAAGCCTCACCGTCGAGCTGCAGGCCGGCCAGGACGACGGGGCGGGCATCGTGGTGTCGGGTACCGAGGGGGCCGGCCGAGAACGCGCCTATACGGCCATGGGGCGCAGCGTCGGCCAGGACCTTCCCCCGCAGCTCGATGCGGTAGCCGCCGACCCTGCTACCGCACACCGGGCGTATGCGCTGCTCGCGCCGACCGCCTACAACGCCGGTCCGGCGCTCGCGCGCGGCATGATCTCCGTAGAGGTCGCGGCATCGGAGATCTGCGTGGCGGTGCGGCCGCAGGACATGGCTGCACTGGAGCGGATGCCGCCCGGCTGGGTGCCCATTCCCAGCAACCGGCTCGAGCAGTTCCCCCATGCCGTGGGCCGAGGCCGGTGCCGGTATCTGATCGCTCCCATGGCGCGGGTCGAGCGCGGCCTGAACATTGTCGACCGCGATGGGCGCTCCCTGCTGCATGTGGCCTGCCTGGTCAACCGGCCCGTCCCGGTGATGGAAGACCCCCCGGTACTGCTGTCGCTGGTCAACTCCCTCGCCTACCGCCGACGGCGGCCCAGCCCGGAGCCCGCGGCAGAGTTGGAGCGGCTGCGGATCACGGCGGGCCAGATCTTCGACGACATCCGCAGCGGCGAGGGCTACTTCAAGTCGCTGGGCGAGAACGTCAAGCTCGCCGTCGTCGCAGAGATCCTGACCCGGCTGATCCAGCTGGGCGGGCGTACCCGCCGCGGCGGGGACCCGGGGCGGCTGCGGCTGCTGGACGCCGCCTTCACCCACACCGCCGCCCACTCCACCCTGCCTGCCCTCCTTGGGCAGCTGCGCGGGAAATGGCAGGACGAGGACCACATGCCGCTGATCGACGCCGTCTATGGCACCACCATGACCGACGCCCTGCTGGGCTTGGCGGAGCACTCCCCCACCGGATCCGAGGACGAGGAACAGGAGACCTACAAGTGGTGAGTAACGAGCGCGGCCGCCTGTTCACCCTGTCCTTCCCGCTGGATGACCGGCTGCTGGGCACCGTGCATGCCTATCCGCAGGATGAGGCGTTCGCGCCGGCCTGGCGGCGGCTGCCTAGGCCCCGCGGTAAGGATGCCGTGCAGCCGATCGCGTCCCTGCAGACGGCTGCGCGCGCCGTGACCGGTGAGCGGCTGATGTTCACCAACCCCGACCGGCCTGCCAGGACCGGCCGATGGGCCGGGCGGAGCGTGATCGTCACGCCCGGAGCGCTGGACGAGGCCGCGGTGCGCACTGTGATGCGGGAGTGGGAGACGCGGCTGGACGGGCATGGCGGCCGCGACACGCTGGCTGCTCTGCTGCAGCTGTCCGACGACGGGCCCCAGCCGCTCAGTTCGCTGCTGCACCGCGACCCTGTGGGGCGGATCACCGGTCCCCGCTGGGTGTTTCGGGTGGCCGGGTGGCGGCTGGCAAGCATGCTGGCCGCCCAGCCGCTCCCGCTCGACGAGAACCTGCCTCCGCTGCGGTTCCACCTCGACACCGAGGGTGACCTGCTGGCCTGGCAGGCCCCGCTGGTCCACGAACGGACATGGATCGACGAGGAAAGCGGCAAACGCCGGCGCATCGCCGGCTACGCCATGGAACGCATCCACATCGAGGTCGAACCCGCCCCAGGCGGAAAGACGCTGATCGCGCACCTGTCGGCGCGGATCTCGCGCGTCGCCACCCACTACAAGGGCATCCGCAACGTCCTGCTGCGCCATCCCGTCAACCCGGACATCATCCTCAAGGCCCCGATCACCACCCGCTGGGAGAAAGGGCCGGACGGGTTCATGCAGCCCGCGGCCGTCCGCTACCGCGGGGCGACGGCACAGATCGTCGAGGCATGCGGCGTCGGCCGTCTGCCCGAGCCGCCCCTGACGGGGCTGGACGAGCTGACAGAGGTGCGCGGGGTGCACCGCACGGGCAAGCACCCGATCGACAAGGGCGCCGGGGCGATGTTCCACGCCCGGCTCGAGGAACACGCCGGGCAGGTCTTCGATCAGGAGCCCCTCGTCTACACCGGCACGTCTATCAAGATCAGTAAGCCGGGCGGGAGCCTGCCGCCCTACGTGCCGGCCGGCAAGATGGCCGACGCCATGGCAATTGCCGGTCTCGATACGGTGCGCACCGTCGTGCTGTATGAGTCGGCGCCGTGGCGCACGCGGGTGATGGGCCAGCTGGCCCGCGACTACACGCGGCCCGAGCTGGCCGATCTGCCCGATGAACAGCCGGTGGTGCTGGCACCGGGGTACGAGCTCGTGGCGGTGCGGCTGCCCGAGCTCGTCCGCCACGGAAGCCACGACCGCAGCCTGATCCTCAACACGCTGCCCTGGTTCAAGCCCGGTGCTGGGCGGGCGCTGGTCTCCGCCCTATGCGAGACGCACTACCCCAGCGAGCAGGAGAAGGAGGCCGGGCTGACGGACGCCAAGCATGCGCTCAAAGGGCTCTTCGCCGAGCGCGGCATCCCCTCGCAGTTCATCACCATGGACTCCGATCCCGGCGATCCCTACCGGCTGAACACGCCCGAGAAGGTCGCGCGGGCCAGGGCCCGCAACGCTGGTCTGCCGGAGCCGGACGTCGCCTACAAGGACGACCATGCGGTGCAGATCGCGCTCGGCAGCCTGCACTGCGACTCCGGCCTCATCGACAACCGCCTGGCCGCCACCGCCTTCCACCGCAACGCCAAGGACACCGCCCTGGACCGGGAAGCCGTAGCGGTAGGGCTGTGGACCCGCTACCACCGCTTCGGCGAACGTCCCGGCCGACCCCGCAGACCGGCCGTCCTCGCCATCACGCTGGTCGCCATGCGGATCCCGCTCGGCGAGGACGCCTACTGGCCCACCCTGATGTACAGCGACCAGGGCTGGCGCCCTCTGTCCCAGGCACGGGCCCTGCACCATGCCGGTCCTATCGGCAAAAGAGGGCATCACCTGCGGGAGGACCACGAGGGTCCGCACAACGTGCGCACCTATGTGGAACGGGCTCTGGCCGCGCTCGGTGACCGGTATCCGATCATCGTCTTCGCCGAGGAGCGTGAGCGGATCTGGCCCGGGCTGTGTAACGACCGGCTCGGGGACGGCGCTGTCCCCGGACAGAGCCTGATGGCGCAGGGACGGGATGTGGCGGTCGTCAGGGTTGGCAACGGGCAGGGCACACCCCAGCCGTCACGGCGCGCCGGGGGCGGGGGCAAGTTGCCGGCCAACCCGCTGCAGCCGGTCATGCCGGAGAAAATCCTCTACCGTCACGATCACGGCGGTGTGGTGTCCTGGCTGTTTTCCGGGCAGTCCCGCCAGCACGCCGGCGGCCAGCGCACCGGCACCCAGTACACACGCCGTACCCTGCCCGGCGGGCAACTGGCCCAAATGGGCGCTCCTTTCCATGCCATGACCCGCACCGAATACGTCATCGCCCACCACGGCGGCTGGCGCGAGGAGCAGCTGGCCGGTCTTGCCGCGCGGATCTCCGAGCAGGCCGCCATGTGGGACGGGCGAACCAACCTTCCCGCGCCCCTGCATCTCGCCAAGAGCGCTGATGAGAAGCATCCCGGCTTCGTCGACCAGGAAGGGCTGAGCGAGTAGGGGCAGTGTGCGCGTCGGCTCCAGAGCCGTGCTGGCGGAGCTGGCAGCCTGTCGGCTGCTGCCGTCCTGCCGGGCCCGACCGTTGTGAATCGGGCGGGGCTGGCGCGCTGGTTCTTCCCTCCGGGCGTTGTCACACGATGGACACGCCTAGTGGTGTGTGGGCGACCTGGATGGGTGAATTCCGGCCTAAGAGCCCCTAGAAGACGTCGGCGGCTCGCCAAAGAGATGTGTCCGGGCATGGTGATGAGGAGGTTCCCGGTCGACTGAGAGGTGGTGTCCCACCCGTTTCGACCAGGAGCACCAGATGGCTGAAGCGATGCAAGGCGGCGATCGCCCCGCATCCCCCGAGCTAGTAGCAGGGCCGCCGGCCCGCGCGGGACAGCTCACCACCACCGAGGACATGACCTCGACAGACATTCCGGGAGGTCTCTCCGACACGGCGCGCGCGCAGCTGGCTCAGGCCATGGAGCACAGCGGGCTCCACATCGCGCGGATGGTCAAGAATGCCGGCCGGCCGAGGGCGGAGGACATGTGGCAGAAGATCCTCATCAGCTTTGAGAGAACGCTGCGGAACCAGGGCCCGGTTGAACACCTCGAGTCCTACCTCAACCGGTGCGTCACGAACGAACTGAGCAAGCTGCGCGCCACGATCGAGGTCCTGGTCGGCGAGGAGAAGTTGGAGATTCTGCGGGCGAAGAGCGTGAACGACCCGCAGCTCGACGGCATCCTGTCCTACAACCACGAACTGATCGAGACGGTGCAGGGAATCCGCGATTCCGGTGTGCTGTCCAAGCGCGAAGCCGACGTCTACGTTCTCGCCCAGGTCCTCGGGGAGGCGAACGCCGTCGTCGCGGAATGGCTTGAGCCGCCCACCACCGCCGCTGCGGTCGCCACGCTGAAGTGGAAGGCCATGCGCAAGGTCAGGAAGGCCTGGCGTGAGGGCAAGTTCAGGCATCTCGGCTTCCCCCCGCCCCGGGAGGAGGGCGACTAGAGCGCCCCGCTCCCGTACGGGCCACCGGTCAGGTTCCGTACGAGGGCGGGGGGAGCTAGCCACTCCCCTGAGGGTCCGAGAGATGGTGGCCCCTCACTTCGGAAAGGAAAGACAAGGAAGCCGCCCCTGGGCCTGCGCCAACAGATGCGGGGGCGGCCCTGAGACCGGCCCGATCCCTACGGGGGTAGGAGCGGGCCAGTCAGAACTAGGAGTCTGACGTGCCTCTTATCACGCTACCGATCGCGTTCGGCGTTCTGCTGATCGCGCTAACCGCCATCGGATGGAAGACAGTTCTGCCGTGGGTGCTCCGGCTCTTCACGCCGGCCCCTGCCGTCCAGTTGCCTCGGCTCGTCCTTGCCCCGGACGCCGATGAGCCGGAGCGTACTGACCTGCCTGGGCAGGTCGCCCGGCTGTAGAGACTTCGTGAGCGCCAGGTACGGAGTCGTAGCGAAGGGCCCCCGGGGTGCTCGGGGGCCCTTCCCCACCGGACCAGCATCCGCTGGGCTTCGTGTAAGACCCCGACGCCAAGGAAGACATGAACGGCTTGATCTCCGACCTGGTAGCCGTGGGTACGCCGATGAAGGTCGTACTGCCGCTGCTGCTCTTCACGATGCTGATCGTGCTCATCCGTACGATCGCGGCCGCCATCGCCATCGTGGTCAAAGCCATGCACCCCGGCGAGTCCGCAGACGCCGTAACGATGCAGGCGAACCGCATCCAACACCGGCAGTGGAAAGCGCAGCGCCGCGACTGGAACCGGCGTGCCCGCGCCTCCCGACGCGCTCTCATCCGGGCGGGGCTTCGGGCCTGGTACCGACGCCTCCGCACCGCCCGCTACGTCGACGGGCAGATCATGTTGCCTGCTCTCGTACTGCCGCCCGAGGTGCCTGCGCCGCTGAGCACCCCCGAGACCAGCTCCCTTCCCGCATCGCAACACGGGACTGTCCAGCCCTGACCTCACCGCCCAAAACCACATGGGTGTGAAGGAAACCCGACGGGACGTTCAGCGGACGTCGCAATGCGAAGTGCAGTAATCAGGACGGCGCATCCTGGATCTGTAGGCCGAGCTCGGCCAAGGCAGCCTGCCGCTGTGGGCTGAGTCGGGAGCGGCGGCGGCGAAGGTTGCTCATCCATTGTCCCAACCGCACCTCCTCGCCTTCGATCTCCTCGACGTGCCGCTGGGGGACGTCGAGGTGGCCCTCGCGCTCGCGGAACATCCGGGCGGCGGCCAGCCCACGCTGGAAGGCACGCTCGCGCGCGGGCAGGAGGCTCTCCGGCGCTGCGACAGCGGGCTCATCGGACATTCCATGAAGCCCCAACTGCGCGAGCAGACCTCTCTGTTCGGGGTGCAGGTGGTCAAAACGTGCGCGCTGGGCTTCAAGCCATGTCTGCGTCTGGGAGGCCGTGTCGTTGTCTGCCAGGCTCTGACGGGCGGCGTGGTAGGCCCGTTGCCATGTGATTGGCCAGGGCGGGTTCCACCACCGGTCCAGGGCAGTGAGGGCAGCGGCGCGCTGCTCGGTGAGGGTTCCGGCACGGGTGCGTTGGGTGGCCAGCCAGCGGCCGAGAGGAAAGCCGTCATGGACTTCCTCGACGGGGGCGGCGAGGTGGCCGTGGCGGGCGGCATAGGCAGCGGCGTGGGCCAGGGCCCGGTCGAAGGCCTGCTGGCGGGGGTCCCAGATGATGCCGAGGCGCTCAAGGGCGTGGACGCGTACGGCGTCCAGGGTGCCTTTGGTGTGCAGGTGGCGTTGCCAGGTGAGCCAGCGGCCCAGGGGGTAGCCGGCGAGGTCCTCGTAGGCTTGGGGGACGTCGAGGTGGTGGTGGGTGTTTCGGTAACGGCGGGCTGCGGCGAGGCCGCGGCGCCATTCGGCGCTCTTGGGGGCCAGCACGCGCAGGGAGAGGGCGAGGGCGACTTCGTCGGCCTGGGTGGGGCGGTCGAAGCGGAGCCAGGCGTCGGGGTCTTCGGGAGCTGTGGTGAGGCGGTGGGTGCGGGGGTCTGACAGGCGAGCATCGAGGCGGTCGTCGTGGGCGCGCAGGGCCTGGATGGTGCGCCACAGCGGGGTGTAGGCGTCGGCGCCGAGCAGGTCGTCGGGGTCTTCGTCGGGAGTGAGGTAGACGGGGACGACAAGGGTGGCCTTCTTGCCGGTGCCGGGCTCTTGGCGCAGGGCGCGGCCGACGGCCTGGACGGTGTCGACGGGGCTGTTCTTGGGGTCGGCGAAGACGACGGCGTCGATGGCGGGCACGTCGATGCCCTCCCCCAGGACGCGGGCGTTCGACAGGACGGCCGGGGCGTCGAGGGTGGTGTGAGAGGTGAACTCGAGCAGGAGGCGGCGGCGGACCTGGGGGGCGTGGCTACCGCTGATCCAGTCCGCCCACAGCCCCTCGGGCCGCAGCTCGGCGGGAAGCGTGGCGGCGGTGTCGGTCAGGGTGGTGGCGAAGGCGCGGGCGTCGGCAACGCGGTGGTGAAAGGTGAGGATGCGGCGCAGCCGGTGGTCCTGGATGGCTCGCAGTGCGGCGACTTGGCGGCCGGCCAGGCGCAGTGCGTCGACGCCGGCGCCGGGGCCGGTGGCGAGCCAGTCGCGCAGGTCTTGGTCGGTAACGACGGGGACGAGGATCTGGTAGTCGGCGAGCAGGCCGAGGTCGATGGCGTCGGAGAGGTTGAGGTGGTAGGCGACGGGGCCGAACAGGCTTTCGTCGTCCATCGAGGCCACCATCTCAGCACCGTCGGCGTCCTGGGCGTCGTCGGGGTCCCAGATGCGGGGGGTGGCGGTCAGGTAGAGGCGGCGGGCCGCGGGGACCTGGTCGTCGTGGTGGATCGCGGCCCATGCCTTGCCGAGGCGTCCGGCGGTGCGGTGGGCCTCGTCGATGACTGTCAGGTCCCAAGGTGGCAGGTGGTGGTCGCGGTGGGCGGTGACGACGGCGGGCAGGGAGGCGTAGGTGGCGTAGACGGTGACCGGGCCTGGCTGGGGTGTGGTGAGAGTGGTGAGTTCGCCGGGATCGGTGGTCATGGGAACGCTGGCGCTGAGCGGCTCGTGGTCGAGGGCCTGGCGGGCCGAGCACACGGCGACCACGGTGCCCTTACGACCCGCGGCCCGCCAGGAACGGATTGTCTGGGACAGCAAGTCCAGTGTCGGCAGCAGCACCAGCACTCTCCCGCGAGGGGTGATGCGGGCGGTGGTGCGGGCAGCGATCAGAGTCTTTCCGGTCCCGCACGCCGCGATCACACTCGCCCGCGCGTTGTCCCGCAGGGTCTGGGCGACGGCTGCAACGGCTTCCTTCTGGTGCGGTCGCAGTGTGATGTCGGAAGGGGGCATGGGGGTGTACCGCTCCGGTGCTGGTTCGGCGGATGGGCTGGGCGGGAGGGCGAGGCAGGGGGTGTCCCGCCCTCTGGGTGCAGGTTATGGGGCTGGAGAGCATGCAGGCGGTGGTGAAGCCTCGGGCGGTGATTTTGGAGTTACAGATCGGCGCTGATCAAGGGGCGCAGTGTGGAGCCGTTGCGGTGTTTCATCACGTTCAGCTGGCTGGGGATGCGACGGCCGAGTTCGGCGACATGGCTGACGATGCCGACTGCTCGGTTGCCGGCGCGCAGCTGGTCGAGGACGTCCATCACGTCTTGCAGGTTCTGGTCGTCTAGGGTGCCGAAGCCCTCGTCGATGAACAGGGTTCCCAAGGGGCGGCCGCTGGCTTCCTGGGTGACGACGTCGGCCAAGCCGAGGGCCAAAGCGAGGGAGGCGGTGAAGGTCTCGCCGCCGGACAGGGTGGAGGTTTCGCGTTCGGTGCCGGTCCAGGTGTCGAGGATTCTCAGTCCCAGTCCTGCCTTGAGACGTCCGCGTCGGCCGACGTCCTTCTCGTCGCTGTGTAGGAGGAGGTAGCGCTCTGAGGTCATGGCCTGCAGTCGGATGTTGGCCGCGTCGGCGATCTCTTCGAGTCGTGCGGCCAGGACGTAGGCCTCCAGTTCCATGCTGCGCGTGTTGGCGGTGGTGGTGGCTGACATGACGCCAGCGAGGCGGTCGGCCAGGGTGTGGCGCGCCTGAAGGGGTTCGATGTCGCTTAGGCGGGCTTCGAGGTCGGCGATCAGTCCGGTCAGCGCGGTGACACGGTCACGGGCCTGCTGGGACGCGCCGGCGGTGGTTTTCATGCGGCCTTCGGCTCGCAGGAGAGCATCGGCCGCGGCTTGCGGGTCAGCGGGAGGTTGGATGCTGGCCTCGAGCAGGTCCGGGGTTTTCAGGGTGTCGGTGACGACGGCGTCGTCCTTGTCCCACTGCTCGAGTTCCTTGCTCCACTGCTGCAGGAGGGCTGGGGATTGCAGTGCGGCAGCGGCCTCCTCACGGGTGGGGAAGCCGGCGTCCTGGGCTGCTTGGTCGGCGGCGGCAGTCGCGTCACGGTGGCGGTCGGCCGCGTCGGCTGTCGTCTGGGCGGCGTCGATGGCGCTTGTCAAGCGCTCCGCGGCGCGGGTGAGCTCGGTCATGCGATCGCCGAGGGTCGCGGCGGTGCCGCGTGCGGTGTCCAGGGCGCTGGCGATGGTGATCTGCTGCTGGGCCAGGGCCTTGCTGCGCAGCTGGCATTCGGTCAGCCGGTCCTTGGCTTCCTGGCGTTGCTGGGTGCGGGTGTCGCACTCACTCTGGAGCCGGGCCAGCTCCTCCTGGGCAGAGGGCAGCTTGGCGGCTTCGTCGCATGCGGCTTGGTGGGCTTTCCGGGCTTCCTGAAGCTGTGACTCGAGCTCGTCAGGAGGGGTGGGCCCTGCTGCTCCAAGCGCCTGTGCATGCTGGGTGGCGAGTTCGCTGCGGGCACGGCTGGCCTGGGTGTGCGCGGCCTCGGCCTGTTCATGGGCGGTGCGGGCCTTGTCCTCGTCCTCGCGTCTGGGCTGGTCGGCTCGTGGCTGTGCCGGAGCTGGGTGGATGGTCGAGCCGCACACCGAGCATGGGGTTCCCTCGGTGAGTTGGGTGGCCAGTTCTCCGGCCATACCGTCCAGACGGCGTTCGCGCAGGTCGAGCCAGTCTTTCTTGGCCTGGAGTGCTTCAGCTTCGCGTTGGGTCTCGGTTTCTGCGACTGAGGCGAGCCGGGTCGCGAGAGTGTCGCGGTGGCGAGCCGCTTCGATCTGTGTATCCAGCGCCTGGACGGTCTTCTCCCGTTGCGGTACTTGATCCGCGGCCTTGACCATGCCTTCCAGGAGGCCAGTGTGCTCGGCTTCCAAGGCGGGCCATGCTGTGAGCCAATGTGCGGCCTCGTCCAGGTCGGCTTGTGCCTGCTGTTCCTTGATGTCGAGTTCTGCGATCTGTGCGCCGAGCTGTGCGTGGCGCTGCTCGTCCGGCAGCAGTCCTTCGACGCGGCCTCGCTCGGCGTGGTGCTGTTCGAGGGTTGCTCTCAGCTGGGCAACCTCGTCATGGCGGTGGGCGGCAGGCAGTAGCGTGCGGGCTTCGCCTTCGGCGGTCCTGGCTTTCTGGAGGGCGAGGGTGGTGCGCTCAAGGCCGTCGAGTAGGGGACGCAGGTGTTCGGCGCGGCGGCCCTTGTCAAGGTCTTCACGTAGGCGTGGGTGGTCGGCGGCTTTGTCATCCAGGGCGGCGCGTCGGGCGAGGGCGTGGTTGTGCTGGCGTTGGTGGTTGTCGAGTTCGGTGGCACGCTGGTGTTGGTCTTTGGCCTGCTGGTGGGCCTGGTCGCTGTGTTCTTCGTCGGCCAGGGCGGTGAGGTGGGCTCTTTGGGCGAGGGTGAGCAGGCGTTGGGCCCAGGAGAGGGTGTCGGCGGGGTGCTGGGCGTCGGGCCGGGCAGGCTGGTCCGCGTCGGTGTCGGTGTCGCTTTGCTGGAGGAAGGGGGCTGCCTCCTGGTCGATGCGTTCGCTGAGCTGCTGTACGGCGGTGGCGACCTGGTCGAGATCCTTTTTCGTGGTCTTGCTGCGGTCGGTGAGCCATGCCTGCAGTTCCTGGAAGCGTCCGGTGTCGAAGAGCCGGCGGAGCAGTACGGCGCGGTCTTTGGCATCGGCTCGCAGGAATTTCGCGAAGTCTCCCTGGGGTAGGAGGACGACCTGGCAGAACTGCTCCTTGGACAGTCCCAGGGCCGCCTCGATCTCCTTGACGGTGTCCTGGTGGTTGGCACAGACCGGATCCCACGTTGCGGGGCTGTCCGCAGTGCCGGTCCGCTGGTGAAGCTGCACGGTGGCTTCGGCGGTGGCAACGCCGCTTTTGGCGCGCGAGCTGGGGTAGGTCTGCCTGGGCGTTCGCGTGATTTTCAAGCGGCGGCCGGCTGCGCTGAATTCGAGGACGACCCGAGTGCGTGTATCGGTGGGGGCGTGGTCGCTGCGCAGGCGGTGGGTGGGGCGGATGCCGGGCACGGTGCCGTAGAGGGCGAAGCAGACCGCGTCCAGGATGCTGGTCTTCCCCGCTCCGGTGTCGCCGCGCAGCAGAAACAGGCCGCTGCTGGTCAGGGCGTCGAAGTCGACGTCTTCCGTGCGCGCGAACGGGCCGAATGCCTGGACGGTCAGGTGGTGGAGATACATCAGCTGGCCTCTCGCGCGGCGGCTTCGGTACGGACGCTTTCCAGTCCTTCTTGCAGCAGGTCCTGCTCCGGGCCGGTGGCCGGAGCGCCGGTGACGTGGTGAAGGAAGCCCAGCGTGATGTCGTGGTCGGTGCGGCCGTTGATGCGTGTCCGGTAGGACTCGTCGTTGGTGTGCTGCTCCTGGGAGAAGCTCAGTTTCAAGGCGTGGGGAAAGCGTTGCCGCAGGCGTTCCATGGCCATGTGCGGCCGGTCATGGTCGGTGAGCGTAATGTGCAGCCAGCACTCTTCGTACTCGAGGTACTCGGGGCGGATCAGCAGGTCGTTCAGAGCGCCGGTCAGTTGGCGCATGTGGCGGGGTACCGGGCATAGGAGCTTGCGTGCCGTGAGGCGGGAGTGGGCGTCCAGGTCAATCAGCCACATGGCCTTGGGGTGATCTGCTTCGGAGAAGGAGTAGGCCAGTGGAGATCCGCTGTATCGGATGCGCTCGCTGACTTGCTGGCAGCGGTGCAAGTGCCCCAGCGCTACATAGTCGGCCCCGGCGAATACGGAGGCAGAGACGGAGGGAACGCCGCCGGCGGTGATGTCGCGCTCGCTCTCGCTGGTGTCCGCTCCGGTGACGAAGGCGTGGGCGAGGACGACCGACCGGGTGCCGCCGGGACGCGCTGCCAGGTCGGCGCGGACCTGGTCCATGGCCGCACTGAGCACGGCGTGATGACTGGGCTTTTCCGCTCTGAAGTGTGCCTGGACCAGGCCCGGCTCGAGGTAGGGCAGGCCGTAGAAGGCCACCGGTCCGTGCTCGTCGTTCAAGACGGCGGGGCGGGCGCAGTCCTCCACGCCGGTCCGCAGGTGGATCCCGGCGCGCTCGATGAGCCGGGCGTTGACTCCCAGCCGGCGTGGCGAGTCATGGTTGCCGCTGATCATGACGAGTGGCACCTGGAGATCGGCGAGTTCTCCAAGGACCCAGTTGAACAGGTCAATTGCGTCCAGCGGCGGGATGGCGCGGTCGAACACGTCGCCCGCGACGGCCACAGCCTCAACGCTTTCTCGCCGCACCGTCTCCAGCAGATGCTCCAAGAAGGCGTGCTGCTCCTTGAGGAGCGGCGTGCGATGGAGTTGACGGCCCAAATGCCAGTCCGAGGTGTGCAGGATCCGCATGAACACTGACCGTAGCTATGAGGCGGCTGGGGCGTGATGCTTTCCCGATAAACAGTCTCCTTTGAGAGAACTTTGGGGTATATGACGGTCTTGGTGCAGGCGCCCGGGGCGGTTTGTCATGAAGAGGGGCCGCCTGCGGACCGCGTGATGAAGGGAGCGGCGGATCGATTCGGCTTGATCAATCGTGGTGACTGGCGGTGCAGCCGGGTTCGGCAGGTCCTAGGATGGTGCGTTCGAGACGGAAGTGACGCCCCACGCAGGCTTGCTGACGATGCGCGCCAGTCCAGTGAGGGCGGACGAGGGTACGGAGCGGGTAGGCAGTGCATCTGATCAGCTTCGCGGTGAGCGGGTTCCGTTCCCTGAGGGATATCGATGACATACCGGTGAGCAGGCCGACCATCCTGGCCGGCCACAACGATGGCGGAAAGAGCGCGGTACTGGACGCACTCGCTTTCCTGGTCGGTGCGCGCAAGTTGGAGCAGGACGACCGTACCTACGTGCAGCAGCCCGGTCACGGCGATACGCCGCCCATCAGCGGGCGTTGCGCAACGACGACGGTCACCGGAACGTTCACGCTCCATACCTGGGAGCAGTCCGTCTTCGACCTGCCTGCCCAGGTGCGGGTGCGGCGGCGGTCGGGAGAGGATCTCGTTCCGCATCTGGAGCTGTTCGGGCCGCTGGCCGATGACGAGCGGTTACGAGATCTTTCCTCCCACCTGGTTCCCGCCCTCAAGGAGCTCGTGGCCGAGCTTGGCCTGAAGCCCGCCAGCCAGCGGCGGGCGGACCTGGAAGCCGCTTTGCGTACCCATATCGCAGAGCACTCCAGCACCGAGGGGTGGCAGTCGGCGCCCACGGGGCTGGAGAAGCGCATGCCACGTCTACTGGCCTTCGATGGGAAGACCGCACACCCCGACGCTGCCGTGAAGACGGCGCTCACCAGCCGCTTCCAGGCCCATATGACCGATCCTGAACTCAGCGGGCGTCTGCATGATCTGGAGGACGACGTCAAGGAGCGGCTGCGTATCGATGCCAAGTCACTGTGCGACCACATCGGCACCCGCTGCCCGGACCTGGAAGAGGTGTTCGTAGAGCCGGAGATCTCCTTCGGGCAAGGTTTCCGCTCGGCACCGCTGCGTATGTCCCGCACTGCCGGGGAAGTCATGGGGCTGGAGCGCTCCGGCCTGGGCCGTAACCGCCGGGTCTCGCTGGCTGTCTGGGAGTGGACCAGCGAACTGCTGGCCGACGAGGAGAGCAGCGACCCCTCTCCTGGCGCCACCGGCGACGCCGACGTTGAACCGCCCCCGGTGCAGAACATCGTCGTCTACGACGAGCCCGATACTCACCTCGACTATCACCACCAGCGCAAGATCATGCAGCTCATCCGGGAGCAGAGCGCGTTGCCGCATGTGAACGTCATAGTCGCCACCCACTCGATGAACCTCATCGACGGCGTCGACATCTCCGACGTGGTCCACCTCAAGCTGCACGATCACCGCACCACCGTCGAACGTCTGGGCGCCGGGGTGGTCGGAGTAGACATCGACCTGCACTTGAGCCGGATCGCCGCAGCGGTTGGTCTGCGCAACTCCGTTCTGCTGCACGAACGCTGTTTCCTGGCCGTGGAGGGGGAAACCGAGCAGCGCGCCTTCCCTCTGCTGTTCCGCCTGTGCGAGGGGATCTCCCTTCAAGCAGCCGGCATCGCGCTGTGGGCGTGCTTCAACAACGAGGGCGCCCTCCACTTGGCCCGCTACCTCGCCCAGCACGGCCGGACGATGATGCTGGTCGTCGACGCCGACAGCCGCAACGTCCGTAAGAGCATCTTCAAGCCCGCCAAACTGACCGAGTTCTTCGGCCACGCGGCACCCGACTTCGTGAAGTTCATCGGCGAACCCGAGCCGGGTCAGGCAGGCACCGAGCAGTTCAACGAGCTGGAGGAGATCTTCCCCGACACGCTCTGGGCCAAAGTGGCCAACAAAATCTGGAGGCGCACCGACGCTGACTGGACGGCCGCTGACTTCGCTGCACAGCGCGGAACGGGCAAGTTCAGCGCACGCGTTCAGGAACTCCTGCAGCAGCAGAGTCCTGAAGGTCCGGGCGGCAAGCCGGAGATGATGTATGAGCTCGCCATGGCACTCGAGGACCCCAATGATGTGCCCGAGCAGCTGCGAACCGTCTTCGAACAGCTCAGGATGCTAGCAGCATAAAGCTGGCCATTAATGCCTGCCCTGTCCCGGGCCTCGGCGCACCGGGACGGCGTCGGCGTGCCTTCATCCGCTCTTTACGCTGCTCCAGCGTCGGCGGCTCCCACTTGTGCCAGCCCACCGGGGGCTTCCACCGCTGCATGTGCTCACGCTCGTCCACCCCGCACCACCGGCAGCCACTCGGAGCAGGTAAACGCAGGTCAGAATCATCGTGCATCGCAGACATGCTCGCCTCCCTCCATCACTGCTGATTCTTCCCCACAGCACTGACATCAGCCTCCGGACGGCTTGCACGAGATCGACGCCGGGTAGCGACGCTGTGTGGGCATCAGCGGCAAGTCGTCCCTCGCCGGGCGGGGGCGGGATCTGCACCGGCGGTTACTCAGCGAAAGCTGTCAGGAAACGTAACGATCGAGAGCCGGCCGCAGCGGTCGAGAAAGGCGGCCCACGCAGGTGACAGCGATGTAGGCCAGACGGGTGTCCATACCACTGGCTGGTTCGGGGACCGGACGGCGCTGCGAGGGGTGCAACCTGGGGCCCTGGGCGAAGCAGGCCGTGCTGATCCGGCCGTCGAGGTCGGCGTAGTGCCCGTGTTGGTCGATCTTGATCATGTGCATCAGGAGCCGGAAGTTCAGCATCTCGGTCGATGAAGCCCCTCTTGGCCGATCAGCGAGGGCGCCAGGTACGGATCTCCAGGTGGGAGATGTGAGCGTCTTCATGGATGCGGCCGGTTTCGACGAGCCACTGGTGGACGGCAGCAGTGACATCGCCAGCGGCGGCATCCACCCGGCGGGCGAAGTCTGCGGCGTCGAAGCCACCAGTGGTGGCTGCGCCATAGGAGCGTTCCTCGGTGTGGTCGGCACGCTGGATGACGGCACGGCGGATGCCGGGTGAGNGGTCGGCACGCTGGATGACGGCACGGCGGATGCCGGGTGAGTCGGTGCGGCTGCCGGAGGGGTGGACGTAGCCGGCTCTCGGCATGCGGACGGTGAAGGCCAGGCGCAGGCCCCGCCGGGCGGCTTCGGCGATCAGGGGGCGTAGACGGGTGGAACCGGAGGCGATGGCGGCGGCGGCGACGCGGCCGGTGCCGGTGCCGGTAGGGGTGATGAGGACAGCTTTGGTACGGACGCGGGCGCGGGTACCGCTAGCGGTGGTGCGACGCGTGATGCGAGGGCCGGCGAGGGCGGCGAGTTCGTCGATGTCGGTGATACCGGCGGTCTGGACTGCTTGGAGGATGTGCTGGAGGGCGGGGACGAAGGCGGCGCCTTTGCCGCGTGTGTAGAACTGGGAGACGAGGGAGGGGTCACGGCCGATGATGCGGGCAACGTCGCGTTTGGTGTAGCCGGCGGCGCGGAGCTGTTCGGTCAGGCGGGCGGCTTCGTTCAGCTCGTGTGCTGCCTGGCGGCGGTTACGGGGTGGCATCAGGCCTCGCTGGGGGTCTGGGCGAGGGCGGTGCGGCCTGCGTCACGCAGGGCGAGCAGGTCTTCCTCGGTGGTGGGGGCGGGGATGGGGCCGGTGAGGTGGCCTTTGTGCAGGTAGTCGCCGGGCTGGCCGTGGTAGGGCCAGTTCTGGGGTGCGGTGAGGTAGAGGGCGTCGGTGCGGAAGGCGATGACGGTGCCGGGTGGGGCGTGGAGGGCGCCGACGTAGATGTTGTCTTCGCGCATGCGCTGGGAGAGGAGGGCGGCGCGGGCGGCGGACCAGATTCCGGCGGCCCATTCGGGGTGGGCGTGGGGGTCGCGGGCGAAGCCGGTGGGGCGTTGCCAGGTGATGGTCTGGTCGTCGAAGCCGATGATTTCGGCGTCTGTGGGGACGTCGCGTTCCAGGGTGCGGGGGGTGGTGCCGGTGACGATGCGGGGGCGTTGGGCGAAGGAGCCGATGCCGTAGAGGAGGATGGCGCGCACGGCGCGGGAGGCGAGGTGGGCGGCCGTGCGTTGGTGCTCGTCACCGTGCATGGTGGCTTGGGTGGTGAGGCGGGCCCAGCAGTCTTTGAGGTTTTTCGACCAGTCGTCCAGGGGTTTGCCGTCGTCCCAGAGGATGCCGTCGAGGATTTCGATCTTCCACGGGGTGAGCGGGTTGGTGAGGGCGGTGTGGATTTCGGGGCCGCCGGCCCAGGTGGTGAAGGTGGTGCCGGGGGTTTTGGGGTAGTGCCAGGCGCGGTCGCCGGGGGCTGGTGCGGGCAGGATGCCGACGTGGTTCCAGTCGTGGGGGACGGTGACGCGGACGTGCCAGTGGCCGCAGCCGAAGAGGGCTTTGGTCTGTTCTTTCTCGCTCCAGGAGGCGAAGGTGGCCGCGGTGATGCGGCAGGGGGTGCCGACGGCGGATTTCCAGGTGTGTTTGGCGTAGGCGAAGGTGCGGTCGTATTCGACGAGGCCGGGGAGTTGGTTGGGGACGTCGGGTGGGGTGAGGAGTTCGGTGCGGCCTTGGCCTGCGGTGGCGTGGAGGAGGCCGCGGAGTTCTTCGGACAGGACGGGGTAGCCATCGGCGAATTGGCCGCGGGTGGGGATGGTGCGGGTCCACAGGTCCCGGCCGGTCTGGGAGGGGGAGCCCATGATGACGGCGTCGGGCCAGTGGGAGCGGAGGGTCTTCCACAGCAGGACGAAGGCGTCCCGGACGACGGCGGGGTCGGCTCCGTCGACGTCGAACCACTCCCCCACCGAGCGGATCTCCACGTGGTGCTCGCTGCCTTCGCGCTGGTAGCGGCCGACGGGGTTGCGGGGGTGGACGAAGTGACCGGCCATGCGGTCACGCCCGCGGCCGGTGTCGGTGCGCCAGCCGGGGGTGGGGGCGTTGAGCCAGGCTGCGACCGCGTCCTTGAGGTAGGGGTAGTGGTCGGCTTGGCGGTGCCATGGGTCGCCGGCGGTGATGTAGATCCGCTCCACGCCCTCGGGGATCGTGTGGAAGACGGCGGTGAGGATTTCCCCGGCTGAGGCGGTGCTCAGGTCCAGGCGCAGGGTGCGGTCGTGGTGGACCAGGGTTCCGGTGGCAGCGTCGAGGAAGACGGTGGAGCGTGCCTGCTGGGTGAAGTTCGGCCGTGTAGAGGCCAGGTTCGCGGTGTGGGTGAACCAGGCGTCTCCTTGCGGTCCTTCCGGGAGGGCCGGCAGGGCGCTGGCCCTGGTCGGCGGTGGCAGCGCAGCGGCAGGGGCGGCTGGCTCATGGAGGGTCGTAACGGTTGCTGCCTGCTGGGGGCGGCTGGCCATGGCGGGTGCCTGCGCTCCCGGTGTTTCGTCGGCCGGTTCGGAAGCAGCCGGAGCAGGGCCATGGGCGGAGGTGTCAGGTGCGGTGGTGGCTGGTGGCTGCTCCGAGGAGCCGGTGAGGCTCTCCGGTGCGAGGGTGGGAGCGGTCGCGACGACTTCAGCGAGGCTCAGTCCGGCAGCGGGGCCGATGCGTTCCGCCTTGGCCTTGGCGTAGGCAGCCATGGCGGTGATGCGCTTGTCGCGCTCGGCTTCGAGTTTGGCCAGCGCTGCCTTTGCCCGTTTGATCTCGTCCCGCAGGGTGCGCAGCTCGCTGAGGGCGGCGTTGTAGGTCTTGGCGTCCATCACGGTCCCTTGGGCGGTGCGGGTCGGTTAGCGGTGGCGGTGTTGGTGGTGACGTAGGCGACGGCGCCGCCCGAGTGCGAGCCCAGCCGTTTACCCAGGAACTGGTCGGCGAGGGTACGGTCCACGCTCGTCGAACCGGTCAGTGAGGTAGTAGGGGTCACCAGGTCGGTGACGTAGCCGGCCAGGACGGCGTCGGTGAACGCGTGCCGACCACGAGTGTTCTTCTCCCAGCGGTCGAGGCGGGTGAGCACGGCGATGACGTAGCCGGAGAGCGTGACTGGCAGCACTCCCCCGGCCGCCACGCTCGCGGCATCACACCGCCACCAGCCACGCAGTGCTTTGAGGATGTCATCGGGCGGCAGCTGGGCGGAGAAACCGATCCAGGCCCGGTCAGGTTCTTGCGCGGGCTGGGCAGTATCGACACGCAGCACCGCGATTTCAGGCGCATCAAGACGTTCCAGCGGCGCTCTCGGCCGGTCGCGCAACGCCCGGACAGCCTCAAAGGGCACCATCACGCGGACGCCTCGCCGCGACAGGCCGGGCAGGAGTCCGGCTCGGATGAGCCGCCGGAAGGTGGTGATGGCGCAGCCGAGCTCTTCCGCCGCCTGGCCTGTCGTCAGCAGCACAGTCACCGCATCCCATCAAGCGAACTCCAATATCTGATCGAGGACTCACGTTAGTGAGATACAGGTCTCACGTCAAACCGCTCGTGCCCGCCCAAAAGGCGCGGCGTAGTGGGGTGCTGGCAGCCACGGCCCAAGAGCACTCACGGTCTGAGACGGTGGTGAACGCACCGGGTACACCTGCACCGAGCGCTTCCGGGGGATTGCTGGTCGGCCAGCGTGTGGGATGTGGTAGGTCCGGATGGTTTGATGAGCATCACCTGACGGGAGATGCACCGCACCCACAGCCTGACGATCCTGCCCTGCTTCACCCTGCTGCTGACCCTGACCGCCTGCACCCACACCGACCCCTCCCCCGACGACACCAAGCCCACAGCGCCCAGCTCCGGTTCGTCCGAGGAGAAGAACGACAGCGGACTGTCCCTGACCGAGGCGATCGGGAAGCTCAAGGTGGCCCGCGAGTCCCGGACGGAGTATGAGAGGGAGAAGTTCAAGCTGTGGGTCGACGACGACCACGATGGCTGCGACACCCGCAAGGAAGTCCTCCTGGCCGAGGCGGTCAAGAAGCCCCGACAGGGCGAGGACTGCAAACTGACCGGCGGCACCTGGCGCTCGTACTACGACGACAAGACCATCGCCGACGCGGGCAAGCTCGACATTGACCACGTCGTTCCCTTGGCCGAGGCGTGGGACTCAGGCGCCTCGAAGTGGACCGCGGAACGGCGGAAGGCCTACGCCAACGACCTCGACGCCGAGCGCTCACTGGTCGCGGTCAGCCTCGGCTCCAACCGCTCCAAGGGCGACCAGGACCCCGCCGAATGGCTCCCACCGCCCAAGGACGCCCTGTGCACCTACGCCACCGACTGGGTCACCACCAAACTCCGCTGGAACCTCAACGCCGACCGCGCCGAGACCAAAGCCCTCCACCAGGTCGCCAAGGGGTGTAAGGAGGCGACTGTGACGTTCACACCCGCGCCCTGAAACGGGCCTCTCGACCGACTCTCGGTCAGTCGAACTGCGCCACTTTCATGAGGGGTCGTTTCACGGCGTCAGACAAGATCAATATGAGATACTTTTCGTCTCCCCGGCTGTATGAGAGCCGAAGGAGCGCCAGAGCCCTGAGTGAGAGCCACCCCCACCCGACCGGAGCGCTCGTCCAGGGATCACTCCGGTCGCGGCGCGTCATGGCCGTGTCGAGGGCAAGTGCTGTCGGCTCGTCGTGGGGCGGGGCTGTCATCCGTTACTGTCTGCTCGGTGAGCACGGGCGAGCAGACGCTTGCTGCTCCACCAGTACTTCTTGTGTTCGCTCCGCCAACTTTCGAGTCGGTTGGCAACCGAGAGGGTGCGTGGGTGGTGGGTGCCCAGCGTGGCCTCCCGGTCTATGAGGACGCGTTCCAGAAGCAGGGCGGCATCCGAAGTCTTGCCTCTCTGCCAGTACTCAAGAGCGAGGTTGACTCGGCACGTGAGGGTTGCTGGGTCCTCGGGCCCCAACAACCGTTCGCGCACGGCGAGGGTGTCCTCCAGCAGTGCGACGGTATCGATGGGCTTCTGACGAAGCCGGCGGGCCGCCAAGTGCCTGGCCAACCTTTGCTCTTGGTGAGGGAGGTCCTCCCGCAGCAGGGCGAAGGCTTCCTTGAAACGGTCGGCGCGGAAATAGGTCCAGGCGAGATCGCGCCGAGCGATGAGGGTTTTGGGGTGGGAGCGGCCCAGCAGTCGCTCGCTGGTGGCGGTCAGTCGTTGCCAGTACGGGACCGCCGCGGAGGCGAGAGACCAGCCGCGTCCGGCCCAGCGGAGGAGGTGGTGTCCTTCGACCTCCCACAGCAGGTCTCCCGCGTACGCGTCGAGGCTGTCGATGTTGGTCCGCAACACGGTCCTGTCCTCCCCATTGTTCGTGGGGGCGTCCTCCAACAGCTCGGTCAGTGCGTCGGTAGCGGCTTTCACCACGTCCGGCTGCGTATCGCTCGGGGTGTGCTCCCGCACGGCGCGTGCGGTGAGAGCGTGCAGCCGCACGGCGCGTGGGCCGGCCTGGGCTGTGTCAGTGAGCAGGCCGTATCGGTGGAGGAGTCTTAGTGCTGCGCGGGCCTGTGTGGGGCCGGCCTCGGTGGACGCGCCGGCAGGGGCAGACGCGGGGCGGTGCGCGCTGAGGTAGCGGCTGACGGCGTCGGTCGCCCACAGCGAATGGGGGTGTCCTGCGGGGTCCAGGACAGCTGCCAGGCGTAGCGCGGGGGTTGCCAGGCCGACGGGCTCGCAGGCTTGGGCGACATTCAAAGACAGCAGGAGTGCTGCGGCCACTTGTCGCCCGTATCCTTCGGTGTCTGCCTGGCGGGGGAACAAGTCGTCCAGGCTGGCGGCACTGTGGTTGAAGCGGTTCAGGTAGTCGGTGCAGGGAACGTCCTCGTTGATGATGTAGGCGGCGGCGTGCGACAGCGCCAGTGGCAGATAGCCCAGTGTCTTGGTCAGCGCCTCGGCTTGCTCGTCCAGCAGGTGGGTCGCGTGGGCCGAGTTGAGGCGCTCGCGTAGGTAGGTATCGGCTTCTTCTGCGCTGTAGGTGTCGATGTCTACCACTGCTCGGCCGCCGCCGGACAGTAGTGCGTCGTGACGGCGGGTTGTCGCCAGGACCTGGCCACGGCCATAGGCCGAGGGCGGTGGCCACCATGGCTGCATTCCGTCGGGGTCGGTGATGTCGTCGAGGACTATCAGCCATGAATGCGGGGTGGTTGCTAGCCATTGGAGAAACGCCCTGGCTTCGTCTTCCGGGCTTTTACTCAACGCGAGGTTCGGGGCTTGCACACAGCGCGCAGCGTGGGCATAAACGGCCACGGCCTGTTCGGTTTCACTGGCGTCGACCCATACGACCAACTCGATACCCTCAGTCAGGGACTGGTGGGCGTAGGCGGCCGCGAGTTGGGTCTTGCCCACGCCACCGCCGCCGGAGAGGACCTGGGTGAGTACCACCGTGGCGTGGCCTGTCCTGGCCTCGTCGATCCGGGCGCGTACCGCCGTCCGGTCTTGGAACGAGGATGCCAGAGCAGGTACCGATCCCAAACGTAGTGGCCAGACCACCGGAGCCTGTGGAGCGAGAGGGGGAACGATGAGCTGGTTGACGTGTCCACTGATGGCGACCGCATGCGCGGCCGAAGCGGAGGCGTTCCCCGACCTTTCCACGGTCACGGCTGCCTCGGCGTTCGATGAGGATCGCGGGTCGGGGCCCCGATATCCGCTCAGCGCTTCGCCGCCGCCTGTGGCGAGGGCATCACCACTTTCGCTGACGCTCACGGATTTCGCCGATGTATCTTTGCTGGCCGGAGAGCGGGACGATCGCCTCGTCCGACGCCACCTCATCGCCGACCCCTCCTTCCAGTCAACGCCATGCGGCTTCAGCCGGTGTAGTCGATGCCAGTGCCGGCACTGCTGCCCCGGCCTCGAGCGATGGCATCCCCGGTGTGCTGCGCGCGGGCCGCACCGCTGGCCGCACCGCTTCGACGGTGAATACCCGTGTGCGCCCTACCCCCATCACTCGCCTCAGCACGCCCGGTCCGCACAGCTGCGTCCTGCGGGCCGTCTGTCGGAGGCACAGCCGGCTGAAGCCACGCCCATACCAACGCACACACCCCGGTGGCAGCCTGAATCGAAGCTCCCACCAGCTGACCAGTATCCGGCCCGTCAAGCAACCAGAAGAGCGGAGTCGACACAATCCCCGCCAAGGCGGCAACTATCACTGTGATTCTCCGACTCGGTGACATACTCGCCCTTTCTCCCCTGGTACCGGTTCTCCAGCGGTCTGCTGACTGGAGGCGCGCAGCACCGTGCAGAACGGCCTCCGCAAGCAACGCAGTTCCATACTCCGGGACAAGGCAGACGGAGTGCGGGCTGCGCCACGCGAATCGGGGTGTGATCCTCGCCGCCTTCAGGCTCGACAAACCGCGGCCCAAGAACTTCTGCCTCTTGGCAAGCTCGAGCTGCGAGCGGCGCGTCGCCCGTCACCAACGTGCCGGGACAGCACACCTAGCCCAACGGGTGGATCGACAAGTGCTCGGTGGCATTGGTGCGGGGCAGTACGATCACTGCGGATTTCCGGCGGGGTGATCGTTGATCCATGACAGGCCGCCCAGGTCCAGTTGCCGGCGGGCTCGGGTGACGGCGACGTAGGCCAGGCGGGCTTCGCCGTCGTCGATCGGGCCGGGCACCGGAGCGCCGGTCTCGTCGTGGTCATCGCTGTCTTCGGGCGGGGTGAAGTCGTCGGCGATGCGGACGCGGAGCCATTCGCGGCCCTTGGCCTTGTGGGCGGTGGAGACGGTCACCTGGGCCTGCTCTTCGGGGAGGATGCGGCTGATGGCGATGAGCAGGGCGTCGGTGCCGTGGGTGTCGACGAGGTCGACCAGGGGCTGGAGGTCGCGGCCGGCCGGGTCGTGGGCGGCGTAGTCCTGGACCTCGCCCCAGCAGGTGAACAGCACCAGTTCCGGGTGACCGGTGCGGCGGCCTTCCTTCAGGTCCCGGGCGGCCAGCGCCAAGGCCTGGAGGCTGCCCCCTCCCCCGACCAGGCCGACCTGCTGGCCGGTGGCCAGGAGGTCCATGACGGTGGCCATGGCTCCGACGTTGGTGCGGCAGAGCACCGCCTCCGGCTGCTCTACCGGCCCCATTTCGGTGAGCACTGTCTCGCTGCCGGTCAGGCGGATCGGGGCGTCGGTGAGGGCGAGCCAGCGGTTAGCCTCGGCCGCCAGGCGGGGACCGAAGCGGAAAGACTGGGACAGGGACAGGGCGGTGCCGTCGAAACCGGTCATGACGTCGCGGGCGCCGCGCCAGTGGTAGATGGCCTGGGCGGAGTCACCAACCATGACCAGCTGGGCGTGATCCCGCTGGGCGGTGAAGATCTGCTCGACCACGGGGTTGGTGTCCTGGGCCTCATCCAGGAGCAGGTACTCGGCGGTGGTCTGCGGGCGGGTGAGGGCCCAGATCTTCAGGTAGTGGTCGTGGTCGAAGCGGACTACGCCGTCCTCGGGGTGCTGCAGGTCCGCCCAGACCTTGCGGGCGAAGGGCACGATCGTCTCGGCGAACTGGGCGTAGTGGTCGTCGCCTTCCAGGCCGCGCAGGCGGGGGACGTGGTGGGGGCACAGGTGGTCGTCCGCGGAGTGGCAGAAGCGGGTGACGGTGCGCAGGGTGGTGTTGGACAGGGTGCGGGGGCTGATGTCGCGGCCGCCGATACGGACGGGTTTGGTGATGCCCAGGGCCTGGCCGGTGCGCCAGCTGGGCTGGCGGGGGCCGCCCAGGCGGCGGGCGTAGCGGTGGCCGATGGCGGCGTAGGCCATGGCGTGCGCGGTCTTGCAGATCACGGTGTGGGGGAAGCGGGTGGCGGCCTCTTGGGCGATGGCGCGGTTGTAGGCGAGGTAGCGGCCGCGGCGGGTAGTGGCCTTGGCCAGGAGAGCCAGGGTGGTCGTTTTGCCGGTGCCGGCGCCAGCTTGGAGGACCAGGTGGTCCCCGGCGCGGAAAACGTCGGCTGCGGCGGCCTGTTCATCGGTGGGGTTCAGCACGAAGGCGGTCCAGGATGGCGGGGCGGCGCCGGCGATGTGCACTGGGGGTGCGGCGCCTGGGGCGGACGGGTGGTCAAGTCTCGGCGGACGGCGATGGCCGAGGGTGGTTGGCGGGTGGTGCGGCCGTCAGCGGGGGTGGTGTTGCCGAGCGGCGTTGGGCAGTCGGCTGTGGATGTGTCGGTGGTGCAGGAGCGGGTCAAAGACTTCCCAGCCGGGGAGGGTGACGTCGGCGGCGCCGGGCGCGGCAGTGTGGGCGGGGCAGCGCTGGGTGCGCCAGCGCATCTGCTCGGCGCAGGGCAGGTGGCTGAGGTTGTATACGGCCATCAGCTGCTGAGGCAGGGCGAGTTGGCCGTGGGTTGGTCCGGTGGGCAGCAGGGTCCAGGTGCCGGGCGTAGTGGCGAGGATGGGGCTGGGGCAGCGGTGGCGGTGACGGGTCTGGGCCACGCAGCGCAGCTCCTCGATGGGGTGAGCGGCGAGGTAGCAGGTGTAGAGGATCTGTACGACCGGGCGGGCCGGGCGGCAGGGCTGCGGACGCGGCTTGGTAGCAGGGGGCGAGGGCGGCGGGGTGAAGGTGTGGGCCTGGAGGCGGCGGGTGCGGACGGCGAGCTGACGGCGGGCCGCTTGCAGGGGCGCGCTGAGCGGGGCGGGGGCGGTGTGGTGGGGGCAGAGCAGGGTGTGCGGGATGCGGCACCATGCGCTGCCGTCGCCGCTGGGGTAGGCGGTGCCGCAGCTGAGATGCCAGCGGCAGGATTCCGGAACTGTAGTGGCTGGGATCTCGGCGGGGTGCAGGGCGATCGGCTGACCGTTGCTGGTGTGGAACCACTCCAGGCGGTGGCCGCAGTGCCGGCAGCGGGCTCCTTGTCCGGCGCGCAGCAGGCGGCTGGGGCTGTAGGGGGCGACGCGCAGGGAGCGGTGGCGGGGGCTGCCGTCCCGGTGACGGCCCCCGGTGGCGGGGGTGGGCTGCATAGCGGTGACCGTGCCAGAGGCCGCGCCGGAAGGGCAGGGTGGCGCCGTGCGGTTCGCGCGGACAGCCCAAGTACGCATGGACGTGCGTACGAGGACCGATTGGGCGTTCGGCGATGGTTCGTCGGTTCGGGTGATGTGTGCGCGGCGCGGGCGGGTCGGCGCGGCAGGGTCAGGCTGGGGGTTCGGCGGGTGGGGTGTGGCCGTCGCAGAGGGTGCCCAGCAGGGGGCCGAGGGGGACGCCGAAGGTGTGGGCGAGAGCGTGCCAGGTGGTGACGGACCCGGTGGTGCGGCCGTGTTCGAGGTCGATGACGGTGCGACGGGACAGGCCGCTGCGCTCGGCGAGTTCGTCGAAGGTCCAGCCGCGCTCATCCCTCAGCCGGGCGAGCTGCACGCGCAGCGCGGTGAGGTTGGGATCGGGCGGGAAGATCGTCACTGCCCCATCCGACGGCGCAGAACCTCGCCCTGTCAGTGCAGACTTCTGCACTATCTGAGCCGATACGGAACAGTCTCGACCGGCTCTGCAAGAGTGCGGGGGTCTGCACCACGGGTGCGGCCGACCTCCGCCCCGACCAGCCCCGGGAACGGGGCGTTATGAACCACTGCGGACCGAACAGGAGGACGCCGGGCCCGATGAGGCTCTCCCCCACCGACATCGCGGTGCGGCGCACCTGGACCGTGGAACTGCGCCCCCAGCCGGGCGGACCGATGCTGGCCTGCTCCCAGTGCCCGCCCCAACCGCACCCTGTCGCGGCGATCTCGGCACGATCAGTCGCGCTGGCCCATCTGTCCCGGCACGCCCATGAGAACGCCGTACCGGATCATCTGCGCACCTGCCAGTGCCAGGCCCGCGGCTGCCACTGGCACCCACGCCACCGCGGCTGCGCCGGCTCCGTCCTCCTGGTCCTGACGGGCGACCGAAGCGGGCGCCGATGGCGCCTGGCCGATGCCTGCGCTGCCTGCGCCGCCGCCACCGAACAGGCGTCCGTGGTCCCGAATATCCTTATCACCGCTCCCCCGGCGGCATGCTGTGCCCGGATCAACGGTCCGCGGAGGCCTTACACTCCCGGGCCACAGGAGCAGGTGCGGGTGCGGGAGATGCTCACCTACCTCGCTGCCGCGCTCCCCCGGTTCTCCTCGCCCACCGCCCGGCTTCTGGCCGTGCAATGCGCACTGCGTGCCGATGCCGGCGGCCGGGTCCGCCTGCCGGCCGGCCTGTTGCGCAGCATGCGGCTGGCCGGATACGCGGCGCCCTGGCACGAACTCACCCACGCCGGGTGGCTGAGCTGCCTCTCCCCCACCGCACGGCGGACATACGGCGGCGTTGTGGCACAGCTGCTGGATGCCGCCGTCCTTGACCAGGCCCCTCCCCGCCGCGCTCGCGCCCGAGCCGCCCACTGGGCCCTGCACCCGATCCCACTCGCGGCCACGCGCGAGGCGCCGCCCGCGGTGCAGCTCACCACGCTGACGCTGGCCGTGCATACCCCAGGCCAGTCGGGCAGCGTGGAGGTGGACCTGCTCACCCGCCTGTGCGGGCTCTCCCTGGGGCAGGTGGAAGAGCTGCTCGACCGTCTCGTCCGCGCACGCCTCCTGGACTGCTGGCAACGCTTTGCGGAGGCCGGTGAACTGCGTTGGCATCTGCCCCCAGAGCCACCCCCTGACGCATGACCGGCCCCCGCCTGCCAAGCCAGTGGTCACAAGCACCGAGGTTGTCAAAGGACATGCCCCTAGTACTCCAGTTGCGGTTCTCCATTTTCGCTGGTCACAGCGCCTTCTCGAGCGTAGTGGGTTGGCGGGTGGTCATGGCGGCGGTGGTTCGTGACTCACCCGATCGGGGTGCGTGCGGCGTTGATAGTGGAAGTGGCGGGCGACGGCTTGGTGGTGTCGTCTCCAGTACGACCAGCGGAGCCGGTGTTCGGTCCGAAGTAGGTGGGCTGCTGGGAGATGGGCAAGATCCATGAGCCGTCGCACTTCTGCCAGGGTGAGGGAAACGAGGCTGCTCGGACCGTTTCTCCGGCCCCCCTTTCAACGGCGTGGGCGACCATCGCGGCGAGGAAACAGTGGGCGAGCATGGCCAGGGTGATGTGGCGGTGCCAGCCCGGATACCGGCGGACCTCGTACTGGTCCAGGCCGCACTCGTTCTTCGCCGCCTGGTCGGGTAGGACCGCCGCATTGCTGCGGCGGTCCTACC